>JAISMZ010000247.1 GCA_031276475.1 Coriobacteriales bacterium | reverse complement strand
AGGTACAGCGCGCCTGTCAACAAGAAGAGCAGCGCTGCCTTGGTGGTCTGCCCGTCCAGTCTGAGCAGGTTAAAGGCCGGGTAGATGCCAATGATAAAGGTGCCGCCCGCACAGAGCGTCGTTAAATAGCCGTGGGCCTCGGCCGTCAACTCAGCGGGGGCGTCAATCAGACCCAACAGCGGATCTAAAACCAGCAGCAGAACAAAGCTCAACACCAGGCCCAGCAAGACGCTCAGCAGGTAGACCAGGCTAAAGGCGCGCTGGCAGTCCTCGTGGCGCTGCCAGCCAATCAGGCGGGCACAGACCTGGGCGCCTCCTACCCCGATCATCGATCCGACTGCCGCAAACAGGTAGTAGAAGGGCAGCGCCAGCGACAGCACCGGCAGCAGGTTGGCACCAAGTATGGAGCCGACGATGGCCGAGCTGCCCACGATGCCCGCCGAGCTGCCAACCAAGGCGATGGTCGAAGCGCTCAGGTAGCGGGCAAAGACGTTACGGATGAACAGATCCTCGCTGTCTTTGCCTATCTCGCCTGCGCGTTGGGCCTCTGAGGGCATCCGCCTCTACCTTCTCCCCGACAAGAAGCTGGCGAAAGAGCGCACGGGCTGATGCCCCCCAGGGCCCTGGAGCACAACGCCTCTGACCCGGCGTTGGGCAGGTCGTGGGTTCAGTCGTTTTTGAATCACTCGCAAGAGCAGTATCAGAAGCGCGGAGAGCAGGAAGTATATTGCCGCCGTAACGAACAGCGGAAGGAAGGCGTCAAAGGTGTGACCACGGATGATGTCACCAACCCGCGTCAGGTCATCAACCGCGATGTAACCAACGATCGCCGTGGCCTTGAGCAGACTGATGATCTGGCCGATGTAAAGCCCCATCACGTTGCGCGTTGCCTGAGGCAGGATTATCAGCAGGAAACGCTCGCGTGTCTCAAAACCCAGGGCCGCAGCCGCCTCCGTCTGGCCTTCCTCCACCGCGCTTATGCCGATCTTCAGCGTATGGGAGACGCTTACCGCAAACAGCAGCGCAAAAACGATCGTCGCCACCGCAAGATTGGAGACCTCCAGAGAGCGAAAGACGATGTAGGTCGCTGCCAGCAAGACCACCACATCGGGAAGCCCATGCATAACGCGCGAGATCAGCTTGGCAAAAAGCCGCAGGACGCGCCGTCGCGACTGCGCCATGAAGTAGAGGCCAAAGCCCAGGGCCGTGCCAAAGATCACAGACGCAATGGTGATCTGCAAGGTCACCAGAAGCCCGCTCACTATCATCAGCCAGCGGTCCTCAGTAACAAAGACCTGCTCGAGCCTGAACGCCAGCGGCTGTTCGGACTGGTCAATCAGCACACCGAGGGCCACCAGCACCAAGACGGCCACCAGCAACGCGGCGATGCCTTTGCCAACGCGGGTCATCCAGGCCACCTCACAGTCATCTCAGCGCCACCTCACAGCTCCACCGTAATCAGGTTCCTGCCGTCGGCATAATGCTCGCTTACGGCAGCGGCGATACTGCGCACGATACCCACCGCCAAATCGTCGCCCTGCTCCAAAGAAAACGCACTCTCAGAAGCAAAATCAAAAAACAGCTTCAGGCGCCCGCTGCGCTCCTCTTTGAGCAGGCTGAAGTTGATGTCGATGTCCTCGGCGATGTCCTCGTCGGCCTCCGCGTCGCCGTTAGCTGCCAGCGCCGCAAACAGCAAGTTGAAGATCATCTCCTCGGCTATCAGTTGAATCTGCTTAACGGTTTGTGCGGTAACATAGTGCCTCAGTCCAAACTGCTCGATGCCGGCGTTCATCTCGTAAAGGTCAAAGCTGCGCGAGGTTATCCGGTACTCAAAACTTCTAACGTGTTGGATAAAATCGCGGGTCTTTGGGCGAGTGGGGTGCTCAAAAATCTGCTCCGGACTGCCGTCTTCGTAGATGCCCTGCTCGTCCATATAAAGCACGCGCGTAGAGATATCGCGGACAAATTCCATCTCATGCGTGACGAGCATCATGGTCAGGCCGTCTTGGGCCAGATGGCGGATGACGTTGAGCACTTCGCTGGTATGGGAGGCATCCAAGGCGCTGGTCGGCTCGTCAAACAGGGCGATTCGCGGCTCCATCGCCAGCGTCCGCGCTATGGCCACACGTTGCTTTTGGCCACCGGAGAGATCGGCGGGAAACTCCAACGCCTTGTCTGCGACGCCGACCATCCGCAAAAGCGCCATGCCTTTGTCGTAGGCCTCCTGCCGGCTTAATCCGCGCAGCTTAACCGGAGCAAGCATCACGTTCTCGATGACCAGCAGATGATTGAAGAGGTTAAAGCTCTGAAAGACCATGCCCATCTTCTGGCGCAGCCGCGAGACGTCGGTGCCCGGTGCCGTGATGTCTTCTCCGTCGATGAATATCTTGCCGGACGTGGGCGGGTCGAGCAGGTTGATGCAACGCAGCAGCGTGCTTTTGCCCGAGCCCGAATGGCCGATTACCGAGGTCACCTCGCCCTCGCCGATGGAGAGGCTAACGCCCGAGAATATCACGTTTTCGCCATAGACCTTTCTGAGGTCGCGAATCTCGATTACACTCATGATCTGCTCACATCACATCCCTCGTTGTAGTCTGGCCTGGAAAGGTGTTTCCCCGGCTTTCCCAGGAAGGCCCCGCTCGGTCGTTGCGGGCAGTCCGGTCATTGCCAGCAGTCCGGTCATTGCCGGCAGTCCGGTCATTGCGGGCAGTTTCCTGCTCATCTCCCACCACCCGCCTGTGCCAGCGCCGCAGTGCCGGCCTCGTGCGGGCCTGCCCAGTGATGCCGACCGGCGACAAAGTGCCGCGCCCG
>JAISMZ010000017.1 GCA_031276475.1 Coriobacteriales bacterium | reverse complement strand
CGGCGGGACAGGTGCGCATAACAGACGCGACGGGCAGTCCGGTAAAGCCCCAACCCGGCCTGGTCGCCCTGGCCTTTCAGAGTCCCGAGAACCAGCTCTTTGGCGCCAGCGTTTTTGAGGACGTTGCCTTTGGACCGCGCAGGCTCGGCTTGGCGCGCGAAAAGAGCGAGCTGCAGATCTTGGTTGCCGAGGCACTCGCGCGCGTTGGCCTGCCGTTTGCCGAATATTCTCAACGTTCGCCGTTTACCCTCAGTGGGGGAGAGGCGCGCCGTGTGGCAATCGCCGGTGTTTTGGCAATGCGGCCGCGACTGCTGCTTTTGGACGAGCCGACCGCAGGGCTCGACGCCCGCGCCCGCGAGCAGCTGATGCGTCTGATCCGCGACGTTGCCGACGCCGGGACGACCGTTTTGGTCACCTCGCACGACCGAGCGCTGTTTGAGCCCTGGGTGGACGCGCTGGTCAGCCTGGTGAGCCCAGGGAGCCCAGGCAGCTGCCAATCGAGTCACGGTACACCGTCCTCTAACCGGCCCGCCTCGGGATCCGACGCCACGGCAGGTGGCGCTGCTGGCAAAGCGCAAGCCCAGGGTGGTTGAGATGCGCCTCGCCACGCCCTTCTCCAACTACCTTCCCGGTAACAGCTGGCTGCACCGTCTGGACGCGCGGGTCAAGCTGTTGCTGGCGGCGGCTTACGTCTTTGCGGTGTTTACCGCCAGCAGCTGGCTGGGACTTCTCGTCTGCCTGGCGTTGTTGTTGGGCGCGTCGGCCTCGGCCAGGGTGCCGCTGCGGCGGCTGGCGCGCGGCCTGCTGCCGGTGCTGGTGATCCTTGCCTTCACCTTTGTCGGCCATGCCTTCACCCTGGTGCCGGCCTTTGGCTTTTCGCCGGACGGAGCGCTTGCCGGCCTCTACTTTGCGCTGCGGATCGTCGCGCTGGTCGGCTCTACCACGCTGCTCACCCTGACCAGCCCCCTTGTGGGTGTCTCCGACGCCGTGGCCTCGCTGCTGCGTCCGCTGCGCGCCCTGCGTGTTCCGGTTGAGGATATCGCCATGGTCTTCTCCATTGCACTGCGTTTCATCCCGCTGACCGCCGAGGAGGCCGAGAAGGTGATATTTGCCCTGGCGGCCCGCGGCATGCGCTTTGGTGAAGGTGGCCCTATCGCGCGGCTGCGGGCCTTTCAGCCGGTGCTGGTGCCGTTGTTCGTGGGGCTCTTCCGCCGCGCCGATGCCCTGGCCACCGCCATGGAGTCGCGCTGCTACGATGGCCGCAACCGCACCCGCCTGGCAGGCGGGCGACTCGCCGCCAGCAGCCTGGTTGCGAGCCTTATCGCCGCTGCCGCACTGGTAGTATGGGGACTGTTGTTTTAAGGAGGTACCGAATTGGCTATCTGTTGCGCCGCCGCAGCCGCAGCCGCCACGCCCGCCGCGCCGCAGCCGCTGAACCGCCGCGCCCCGTCCAACCAGAAAGGAAGCCCGATGAACGACCCCAGCCCTAAAATCCAACGGGTACTTATCTCAGTTACGGATAAAACCGGGATCATCCCCTTCGCCCGCGCCCTGGCCGAGGAATTCGGTGCCGAGATAATCTCCACGGGCGGCACCGCCCGCGTTCTGGCGGCTGAAGGCATCCCGGTGCGGCCGATTGATGAGCTGACGGGTTTTCCCGAGATGATGGACGGTCGTCTGAAGACCCTGCATCCACGGGTCCACGGTGCCCTGCTGGCCCGCCGCGACCTGCCCGAGCACCTTGAGCAGGCGCGTCAGCACGACATCGCCCTGATAGACATGGTGGTGGTCAACCTCTACGCCTTTGAGTTCGCCGCCGCGTCCGGTGCGCCCTATGGCGAGGTCATCGAGAACATCGATATCGGTGGCCCGGCGATGCTGCGCTCAGCGGCCAAGAACCACGCCGCGCTGGCGGTTGTCACCGACCCCGACAGCTACGACGAGATCCTCGCCGAGATGCGCGACCACGATGGAGCCATCACGCTGGCAACGCGCCAGCGCCTGGCCTTGCAGGTATTCCGCCTGACCTCAGCCTACGACAACGCCATCTTCAATTGGCTGGAGCAGGAGCTAAACGGCCGTGACCCGCTAAGCGGCGAGCGGCGGCTGTTCCTGCAAAAGCAGGCCGACCTGCGCTATGGCGAAAACCCCCATCAGCGCGCGGCATTCTACCTCAACTCCACCACCAACCCCAGCGCCAACTCCACTACCAACCCCGCCTCCAACTCCAGTGCCAGCCGCGGACTCGCCCCTGCCGCCAACCCCAGCGCCGGCTCCCAGACGGGCATTCAGGAGGCCTGGCAGCTGGCCCGCGCCCGCCAGCTCCAGGGCAAGGAGTTATCCTACAACAACTACCTCGACCTGGACGCCGCCTGGACAGCCGTCCGCGAGTTCGCCGAGCCCGCGGCGGTAATCGTCAAGCACCTCACCCCCTGCGGCATCGCCTGCAACGACTCGCTCACGCAGGCCTACCAGCGGGCCTGGGCAAGCGATCCCACCAGCGCCTTTGGCGGCGTGATGGCCTTCAACCGCGAGCTGCCCGCAGAGCTGGTGCAGGCGATAGCGAAAAACGGCCAGTTCGTCGAGGCGATCGTCGCCCCCGGCTTTGCCCCAGCCGCCCTGGAGCTGCTCAAAGACAAGCCCAATCTGCGCGTCTTAGAGACCGGCGGCGTTAACCCCGCAGGCGGCGTCTTAGAATACCGCAGTGTGGAGGGGGGCGTGCTGGTACAGACCGCCGATGCCGTTGTGGAAGACCCCGCGCTCTTCAGTGTGCCGAGCGTCGCCCAGCCGACCCCCGAGCAGATAGACGAGCTGCTCTTTGCCTGGAAGGCCGCAAAATCGGTAAAGAGCAACGCTATCGTGATCAGCAAAGGACGTGCCACCATCGGCATCGGTGCCGGCCAGCCCAACCGGGTCAACGCCGCCGAGCTGGCCGTGCGTCAGGCAGGCCCGGTAGCCGAGGGTGCCGTGGCCGCCTCCGATGCCTTCATGCCCTTTGCCGACTCCCTGGAGGTACTTGCCGCCGCCGGCGTGCGGGCTGTCATTCAGCCCGGCGGCTCCGTGCGCGACGCCGAGGTCATCGCCGCCGCCGACGCCGCCGGTATCGCCCTGGTCTTTTCCGGCCAGCGGCACTTCCGGCACTGAGCAGGATCCCGGATGAAGATCGATTTTCTGCTCTAAGGAAGTGCGATAAGTGTCTGGCAGCAAGGCCTCACTTCACTTCACTCCATTTCACTTTTGTGGACAACATTTCACTTTAGTTGGCGGGGCTGCCCGGCAAGGTCATGGATCTGCTACAACACCAGAAAGCATCATTTTTAAGGCGCTCCTTCCAACATATCATGGAGCCGCTCGCTCAAAGCGAGGTGGAAGTGGCGATGCGTAAAACTATCGAAGCGTCGGGCAGGACTATCGGCAAAGAAGCGCTCGCAGATGCCGCATCCAGCACAGAGGGCTTCCCCTTCCTGATCCAGCTTAACGGCTACCATATCTGGAGACAATCGCCGCAAAATAAGCGGGTTAGTAAGCAGGATGTTGTTGATGGGGTCGCCCTTGCAAAAGCAGACATGGATCGGATGATCCTTACCACAACGATAGGCGAGCTTTCACGCAGGGATCTTGATTTCCTTGTGGCGATGGCACAGGAGGGGAGCGACATCCGGATCGGGCGCGTTGCCGAGCGGATGGGCACCTCGCCATCGCAGGCAAGCAAGCATAAGAAGCGTCTGCTTGCGCTTGGTCTGATCGAGGAAAAGCCGTTCGGTGTCCTCGGGTTCCAGTTGCCGCTGCTCCGCGAATATCTGATAGATCACTATTCGGAGTAGCGGGTACTTTTCTGCAAAAACCCGTCCAAACTAACATGGCATGTTAGTTTGGACGGGTTACATAATCGCCGCCGGCATCGCCCTGGTCTTTACCGGCCAGCGGCACTTCCGGCACTGAGCAGGACGCCGCCTTGGGGCAGGGGCAACCGCAAACGCAAATGCGCTATAGGGGAGGCGTGGCCTCCAGAAAACCTTGAAAACGTGTAATTCAGGCTTCATAAAACTCTTGAAAACGTGTAAATTTCCCTTTTCAAAAACCTTGAAAACGTGTAAGATACTGCTCAGTTGCTTTTGAGAACCGTGACAACCGCAAAGTCAAAGGACGCAATTATGCGAAGGAAAATCTACAACAAGCTGGCTGAATGGAAGCAGGACGGTGCTGGAAGAACCGCTTTGTTGATTGACGGTGCGCGACGCGTGGGAAAGAGCTATATCGCAGAGGAATTTGCAAAAACCGAGTACAAGAGCTATATCATGATTGACTTCAACCGCGCAAACCAAGACATCAAAAACCTGTTTACTGACTATCTGGACGATCTGGATACGCTGTTCATATACCTCTCAAACTACTATAATACTAAGTTATATATGCATCAATCACTGATTATTTTTGATGAAATTCAAATGTTTCCCAAAGCGCGTGCGGCAATAAAATACCTCGTCGCAGATGGCAGATATGATTACATCGAAACCGGCTCATTAATGTCCATAAAGAGAAATGTCAAAGACATCGTAATCCCTTCCGAAGAGCGCCATATAAAAATGTACCCGATGGATTTTGAGGAATTCCTCTGGGCTCAGGGCAATGAGATGATCTTCAGCCTGATTACAGAGCATTTTTTGTCCATCAAGCCGCTCGGACAGGCGCTGCACCGAAAAGCGATGGATTACTTCAGACAGTACCTGATTGTAGGGGGAATGCCGCAGGCGGTGCTGGAATACTGTCAGACTCGCGATTTTAGCCGCGTGGACAGCGTTAAGCGCGACATTCTCACACTCTATCGCGCAGATATCAGCAAGCACGCAAAAGGCTACGAGCTGAAGGTCGAGAGTATCTTTGACAAGATCCCAGCCCAGTTGCAAAAGCGCGAGAAGAAATTCAAGCTGTCGTCGCTAAAAAA
This sequence comes from Coriobacteriales bacterium, assembly GCA_031276475.1. GTDB lineage: Bacteria > Actinomycetota > Coriobacteriia > Coriobacteriales > UBA8131 > JAISMZ01. Next base: position 1,817 of record JAISMZ010000017.1, on the reverse strand, counting down.
AGAGGCGCGCTTCAGGGATTATGAGGATGCCCTGTTCTGGCTGGGCGACTCGATGATTACCAATATCTGCTACAACTCATCGGCGCCCGACATCGGCCTGCGGCTGAACATGGACCGCCTGACGCTGAAGTGCTACATGGCAGACACCGGCCTGCTGATCAGCCACGCATTTGATGAGAACGGCATTGTCAGCGAGGAACTGTACAAAAAGCTCCTGCTTGGCAAACTCGAAGTAAACAAAGGAATGCTTATGGAGAATATCGTTGCGCAAATGCTGGCTGCCAGCGGCCATAAACTGTATTTCTACTCCAATCCTTCGCGCAACGATGCCAGTTCCAGGATGGAGATCGATTTTCTAATAGCGAAACAAAAGACTACTGACCGGCACAATGTCTCGCCGATAGAGGTCAAGTCCGGCAAGAGCTACTCGTTGAGTTCTTTGCGCAAGTTCATGGCCAAGTACGACGCGCAGGCCAGCACTCCCTATGTCTTGCACCCAAGCGACCTGAGAAGCGATGCGGGAATCATCTATCTTCCGCTCTACATGACCCCGCTGCTCTAAGGAAGTGCCGGCAGGTGCCTGGCCGCAAGACTTCATTTCACTTTAGTTGACGACACGATGTGATTGAATGCCAGCCGAGGTGCAACGTGGGGGGTGCGGACGTTTTCTTGGACACCCTATAGGGTACTCGCAGATGCACAGCCGCCCCTTGCTTTTTTGCAAAAAGCCGTCTAAACTAACATGGCATGTTAATTTGGCCGGGTTTCATAGAACCGTCCGGCAGGAAAGCCAGACAGGGACGCGAGGTGTTCATGTATATCCATCGAGCCGCGGAAGCGGCTATCCGCAGGGTCAGCAAGATGTTTGGAGCAGTGCTGCTCACCGGGCCGCGCCAGGTGGGGAAAACCACGATGCTCAAAGAGCTGGCAGAGCCTGAGCGCCGCTATGTTACCCTGGACGACCTGAACGTCCGGACGCTTGCGCAGACGGATCCGCCGCTTTTCCTCGCACGCTATACTCCCCCTGTGCTGATTGACGAGATACAGTACGCCCCGGAGTTGCTGCCCTACATAAAGATGGACGTTGACGCCTGCGAGGAAAAAGGGCGCTACTGGCTTACCGGCTCGCAGGCGTTTCACTCCATGCGCAACGTCAGCGAGTCGCTTGCCGGGCGCTTTGGCATCATCAATTTGCTCGGATTGTCGCACAGAGAGATTGCGGGACGTGATTCTCAGCCCTTCTCCACCAATCCAACCTGGATCGTCGAACGAATGCGCACAGCCCCGCAGGCAGATCTCAAGGGAATATACGAGCGCATCTTTATTGGCGGCATGCCCGCGTTGAGCGCCCAGCCACAGATGGACCGCGAGCTGTTCTTCTCGTCTTATCTTAGCACCTATATCGAGCGCGACATCAGGGATCTTACCCAAGTTGCGGATGAGGGCGCCTTTTTACGTTTTATGGTTGTCGTCGCGGCGCATACCGCACGACCGCTTGTGATGCAGGAACTGGCGCAAGAGGCAGAGATAAGCGTTACTACAGCCAAGCGCTGGCTGTCCGTCCTGACCGCCTCGCATATCGTCGCCCTCGTGCAGCCGTTTCACAATAACGTGCTCACTCGAACGGTAAAGATGCCGCTTTTGCACTTTCTTGACACCGGGCTTTGCGCCTACCTGACCGGCTGGACGAGCTCTGAGGTCTTGGAGCGCGGTGCTATGTCTGGGCAGGTATTTGAGTCCTGGGTATTCTCGGAGCTTTATAAGAGCTATCTGAACGCAGGCAGGCGACCGCTGTTTTTTTACTATCGCGACAAGGA
>JAISMZ010000015.1 GCA_031276475.1 Coriobacteriales bacterium | reverse complement strand
CTGTTGAGACAACAGGCAGATTCTGGGCAGACCACCGTCTTGGTGGTCACCCACAACGCCCAGATCGCCCAGATCGCCGACGTCGCCATAAAGGTGCGCGACGGCCGCGTGGAGAGCCTAAAAGCCAACCCCCAGCCACTGCCCGTAGAAGAGGTGCAGTGGTGAGTGGGCGACGGCGCTGGAGCCGCGTCCGCTCGCGGGCGACAGCGCTCCCAGGGCGGTGCGTACAATGATCCTCCTGAAGAAGATGGGCCGCGACCTGCTGCGCAACAAGGCCCAGTTCATCTCCGTCTTTCTGCTAGCGCTGCTGGCAGTGGGCTTTTACGGCGGCATCACCGCCGAGTACCGCGGCATCGAGCTGAGCGCCAACCACTTCTTTGCCGAGTCCAACCTCGCCGATGCCTGGGTCTATGGCGAGTCATTGGACGAGGACGACCGCGATGCGGTTCTGGCCATCGACGGCGTAAAAGACGCGGAGCTGTTGCTGCTCTACCCAACCACCGCCGAGCTGGAAGGCTCACCGGATCTGACCGTCCGTTTCTTGGAGGAGGACAGCGTCAACCGGCCCACGCTGGCCTCTGGTGACGAGCTCGATCTGACGCGCGAGGCCGTCTGGATAGACGTCCGCTTTGCCGAGGCACGCGGACTGGCAGCCGGCGACGAGCTGGCCTTTGCCGTGGAGGGGATGACGCTGACTTTACCAATTGCCGGCATTGTTTATTCTCCCGACCTGGTCTTTCCCGAGCTCGGTGACTCTCTGACGCCGGATTATGCCGTCCATGGCTATGCCTTCACCGGCTATAACAACCTGCGGCAGCTTGCAGCCGATGCCGCATGGGACAAAGGGGACGGTACGAATCGTCCCATTTTCCGTATGAGTCCTGACATCGAATACGGTACTCGAAAATGGGACGATTCGTACCGTCCCCTTTGTCCCACGTACAACCAGATCGTGCTTAGCGCGCCGAGCCTGCGGGAGGATCCCCGGCAGCTGCTGGAGGAGCTGGAGGCCGCGTTGGCGGGCAGGGCCGACACCATCGTGCCCAGGGCCGATTACGCCTCGGCTGACGACATCTACAGCGAGGTCGAGCAGCACGCCCTCTACGCCCGCGTCTTTCCGGTGCTGCTGGTGCTGATCGCGCTGCTGACGATGCTCTCGACGATGAACCGCCTGGTGCGCCAGCAGGCAACGCTGGTCGGTACGATGAAGGCCCTGGGGGTCGGTCAAGGCCCAATCGTTGCGCACTACATCGGCTACGGCTTTATTATCACCCTGGCCGGCGGCATCATCGGCTCCCTGCTCGGCCCGCCGCTGGTGCCTGAGCTCTTTGCGCCCTCGATGCGGCGCTTTTATACCCTGCCGCAGTGGTTCAGCTACTCCGAGCCCAGTTTCTACCTGCTGCCGCTGCTCGTCGCCTCGGCCTGCGCCCTGACCAGCTGGCTTTCCTGCCGCCGCGTGCTGATCCAAAAGCCGGCCCAGGCGATGCGCCCCCAGCCGCCGCGAACGGCCCGTCACTCCTTCCTCGACGCCCTGCCGCTCTGGCGCCGCCTCGGGGCCAGCTTCCATCTTGCCGAGCGTGACATCCGTCGCAACCGGCTGCGCAGCGCGATGAGCGTAATCGGCGCGCTGGGCACTACCCTGCTGGCGATGGTCGCCTTTACCAGCTGGTGTTCGCTGGAAGAGACGGTGGAGTGGCAGTACGGACGGATCAGCGCCTTTCAGACACGTGCCAGTCTGGAGCAGGGCATCACGCCCGAGCGCAGAGCCGAGCTGAGCGAGGCCTACGACGCCGTCGAGCTGATGGAGGCAGCCATCGAGGTCCGCCGCAGCTACGACGCCGCTGGTGCCAAGTTCACGGGTACCCTGCAGGTCTTTGAGCAAAACGAGCTGCTGCACCTGACCACGCCGGACGGCTCGCGCTGCGCGATTGCCGACGGCCAGACCTATGTCAGTTACTCGCTCTGCCGCGAGCTGGGCCTTGCCGCGGGCGATGATATCCAGTGGCATCTCTACGGCAACAGCACCTGGCACGACGCCCGCGTCGATGTCATCAACCGCAATCCGCTGGTCCAGGGCATCACGCTGACGCCGGCGACCCTGGCGGCCAGCGGCGAGGATTTCACCGCCAACGTCTTGCTCAGCGCAGATACCCTGGCTGTGGAGGAGGACGGCATCGCCGCGGTCGTCAGCGCCGAGGAGGTGACCTCGGGGATGGACCTCTTCCTCGACGTTTTAATGGTACTCTGCTCGGTGATGCTCGGCGGCGCGCTGCTGGTAGGGCTCTTTGTGACCTACAACCTCAGCGCCCTGGCCTTCTCCGAGATGGAGCGGGAGCTGGCGTCGCTGAAGGTCTTTGGTTTTCGCAACATCCAGATCGCCGGGATGCTCTTCATCCAGAACCTGTCGCTTTCCTGCCTCGGCCTGATCCCCGGCATCTTTGCGGGCTGGTGGTTTGCCGACCTGACCTTTCAGACCGAAGGCGCGCAGTTTGACCTGCCGATCTTTCTCTACCCGCTGGCCGTCGCCGCAACCGCCGCCTTCGTTTTGGCGCTCAGCGTGCTGGTATCGGCGCTCTTCATCCGCAAGGTGGCCCGCCTGGACATGGTCGTCTCGCTTAAGTCGCCGGAGTGAGGCTTGCACGCCGCCGCAGACGAAACGGCAGCAGGCAGGGGCAAAAACGGGGGCAGGCGGAGGCAGAAATAGGGACGTGGGGACGGTTGCCCAGGCGGAGGCAGAAATAGG
>JAISMZ010000228.1 GCA_031276475.1 Coriobacteriales bacterium | reverse complement strand
TTGGTGCGGGCGATAGGACTCGAACCTACATGGGTCGCCCCGCCAGGACCTAAACCTGGTGCGTCTGCCAATTCCGCCACGCCCGCAACTGTCTGCTCCATTATAAGGTATTGGGAAAGCTGCCGCTACAACAGTTCGCCGCGCAGCGACTCCAGGCGTTGGCGGGTCTCGGCGTTGAGGCGCTCGGCCAATGTTGTCTTAACGTTGCTTTGGGCAGCGTCCGTTCGACGCTCGTCGTCGAGGGCCGCGAGCTCGCCGGCAAAGGTAGCGGCCGACATCCGGGTCACGCCGGAACCGAGCACGGCCCACTGGGTCTGGGCGTCGGAGGTGACGACCAGAACTTTCGCTCCGCGCTGGCGCTCGCGCTGTGCCAGGCCCTCGATCACGGCGTCGGCGCTGACGCCGCTGGGCGAAAAGATCACCTCGATGTTGGCGATGCGGCGCGGCTCGCCCGCCGATTCTGGATTGCCAGCGCCGTCAAAAACGATGATCGCGCGCCCGTCGCGGCCGACAAAGCCGGCGACGTCGTTGAGCAGGGCCTCGCGGGCGGCGTTGTAGACGTCGTGGGCGTAGTCGTCAGAGCGGGCGAGGTAAGCGCTGTAGCGGCCCGAACTCCTCAACACGTTATAGCCGTCTACCAGTACGACGCTGCCCCCTGCCACCATCAGTGTACCTCCCTAAACCACGAAGAACTGCACGAAGTAGACGCTGATGCCGCCGAGCAGGGCCGATGCGGGCAGGGTCAGCACCCAGGTGCGCACAATACGCGAGACGGTCTGCCACTTTACCGAACGCAGCCGCCGGGCCGTGCCAGCACCCATCACCGCGGCGGTTATCACCTGAGTTGTGGAGATCGGCGCGCCGAGAAACGACATCGACTCTATCACCAAAGCCGAGGTGGTCTCGGCAACAAAACCGGAGGACGGTTCCAGCTTGATCACTCCCCCGCCCATCGTCTTCATGATCTTCCAGCCGCCGATTGAGGTGCCGGCGGCGATGGTCGCGGCACAGAGCAGCTTGACCTCCCAGGGCACGCCGGAATCGAGCGGCAGCACGCCGCCGGAGATCAGCGCCAGGGTGATGATGCCCATCGTCTTTTGAGCGTCGTTGGTGCCGTGCGAGAAGGCCACGAGCGATGCCGAAAGGATCTGCAGGCGCAAGAAAACGCGGTTGGGATGATTGCGGTAGACGCCCGCCAGCAGCCGGCGCAGCAGCTTCATCAGCAAAAAGGCGATGAAGAAACCCACCAGAGGCGAGGTGAACAACGGGATCACGATCTTCTCCAAAACGCCTTCCCATTTAACACTTTTGACGCTCAGGGTATGCACGACGGTGGCGCCGATCAGCGCGCCGATCAGCGCGTGCGATGAGCTGGAGGGGATGCCGCGCCACAAAGTGAAGAGGTTCCAGAGGATGGCGCCGATCAGCGCGGCGAGGATCACGTACTCCTCCAGACGCACCGAGACCAGCCCGGTGGTGATCGTCTTGGCCACGTTCTCGGAGACCAGCGCGCCGATGAAGTTCATCCCCGCCGCCAGGGCTATCGCCCGGCCGACGGTCAGCGCCCGCGTGTAGACCGAGGTCGCGATGGCATTGGCCGTGTCGTGAAAGCCGTTGATGAACTCAAAGACGACCGCAAAGAGGATCGAGCAGATGATGATTGGGGTCATGGTCGCACGTTGCCCTGGCGTCAGCTGTTCTTCAGGATTATCGTGCCGATAACGGCGGCGGCGCTTTCGCAGGCATCAACGCATTTCTCCATCCGCGAATAGAGGTTGTTCCAGGCCAACACGTAGAGCGGGTCATCGGTATGGTTGACGTAGAGGTCGCGCACGGCGCCGATGAAGAGCCGGTCGGCCTCTTCCTCGTAGTCGTTGACGTTGATCAGCAGCTGGTTGAGGGTCTTGGAGCGTTTGAAGTTGCGGAAGTCCTTGAGCACGGCATTTAAGGCGTCGCAGGATTTCTCTATCAGCACGACCATCTCTATTGCGTCGCGGGGCAGGTAGGTGACATTGAAGATGTAGAGGCGCTGGCAGACGTCCTCGATGTAGTCGATGATGTTGTCCAGCAGATGGGCGATGTTGGCGATATCCTCGCGGTCGATCGGGGTGATGAAGTCCATCGCCAGGTGTTTGAGGATCTCATGGTTGACGTCGTCGGCGGCGTTTTCCAGCTCGTGCATCTGCTTCAGTTGGCCGAGCACGGGCTCGGGCGTGAAGTCGCGGAACACCTCGTGCAGCATCCCGGCGACCTCGCAGGCCAGCTGGGCCTGGCGGCCGAAAGCGTTAAAATAGTCAAACTTCTGCCTGGGCATCCTCTTACCTCTCTTTGACGACCGCGGACTCGCGGGGCGCGGCTGCGACGGGCTGCGAATCGCGAGCCGCAGCGGGTCGCCGCGACGGGCTTGCGGGGCGGCGGTGGGGCACGGCGACGATGAGCCGTGGCGGACTCGCGAGCCGCAGCGAGCCCGCTACTGCAAACGTTCGGTGAACAGCTCGTTGAGCAGCCGGGGGTTGGCCTGGCCGCCCGTGGCCTTCATTGCCTGCCCGACAAAAAAGCCGAGCAGGCCGGTCTTGCCGCCGCGGTACTCGGCAGCCTTATCGGAAAACTCCTCAAGTACCTGCACGACGACGGCCTCCAGCTCACCAACGTCCGAGACCTGGCGGATGCCAAGCCGCTCGACAATCGCCGTTGGTGCTTCTCCGCTGGTAAACGTCTCGTTTAACACCTCTTTGCACTGTTTGGAGGAGATCGTGCCCTCGTCCAGCAGTCTGGCCAACTCGGCCAAGGCCTGTGGAGTCAACCTGGTTGTTGCGATCGCCTGTCCCTCGGCGTTAAGGAAGGCCGAGACCTCGTTGAGCAGCAGGTTGGCCAGCGTGCGCGCTGCAGCCGGGGCTGACGGCACAGGGGGAGACGACACAGAGGGACGGTTCTTTTGTGTTGCTGGGAGAAAGCACGCGTTTTGATGCATCTGCACATCCAGCAACACAAAAGAACCGTC
>JAISMZ010000222.1 GCA_031276475.1 Coriobacteriales bacterium | reverse complement strand
ACCGGAACACAACGGGGACGTACTCTCTTGCGAACACACAGGGGACGTACTCTCTTGTGCTCCCCATGGGGAGCACAAGAGAGTACGTCCCCTTTGTGTTCGCGCTCCAACCCTGCCCGACAACTTCCTACGATGGGAGGCACTCTAAAATGCCCAGCTATCAGCCCAAGGGCGTCTGCGCCAGCCAGATCGATTTCAGCATCGACGACGAAGGCCTTGTGCGCGACGTCAGCTTTACGGGCGGTTGCCCGGGAAACGCCCTGGGCGTCGCCCGTCTGGCCGAGGGGCGCCCGGCAACCGAATTGATAGAGCTTTTCTCCGGCATACCCTGCGGCTCAAAACCAACTTCCTGCCCCACTCAGTTGGCCAAGGCCCTGCAGGAGCACCTGGAACTGCTATCATAGCGGTCAGCAGGTTTTCGCCCGGGCATATGTGCGGGCACGCGACGCTCGCCGCGCGATGCCGCGCCCGCCCGCTCGATGCCCCAGTCAGGCGCTACGGCCCGCCGCCGGCCCGCTCAGCGTTATGGCTCGGCCCGTCCGCCCGGCGCACGGCCAGGCATCGCAGCATGGCGCCGGGCCAAAGGCGACAATCTGTCCAACGGACACAAAAGGAGGTACCCGTAATGCAGACTTCACTGATCATGCAGGTGCTCGGCGTGGCCGAGTCCGCCGCCATTGCCGCCGCGGCCTACAACGGCCGCGGTGACAAGCATGCCGCCGACCAAGCCGCAACCGAGGCCATGCGCCAGGCCCTGAACGACATCGACTTCTCCGGACGCGTGGTCATCGGCGAGGGCGAGCGCGACGAGGCACCAATGCTCTTCATCGGTGAAGAGGTCGGCCGCGGCGGCGTGGATATCGATATCGCCGTCGACCCGCTGGAGGGCACCAACCTCTGCGCCTACAACCGGCCCAACGCCCTGGCGACCATCGCCATCGCTCCCAAAGGTTCCCTGCTCTTTGCCCCCGACACCTATATGCTCAAAGTTGCCGCGGGCCCGCAAAGCGTCGGCCACGTGCACATCGACGCGCCGCCGGCGCAAAACGTTCGCGCCGTTGCCGACGCGCTGGGCAAGCCGATCCCAGAAGTTAACGTCTGCATCCTGCTGCGCGATCGCCACAGGGAGCTGATAGCGGCCGTGCGTGAGACCGGCGCCCGCATCCGCCTGATTGACGACGGCGACGTTTTTGGCGCGATTGCCACGGCGGTGCCCGAGACCGGCATCGACCTCTATCTGGGCAGCGGCGGCGCTCCCGAGGGCGTGTTGGCGGCAGCCGGCTTAAAGGCCATCGGCGGCGCCTTCATGGGCCGGCTGGCCTTTGACCTCGACCCGCACGGTGTAGAGAAGCGCGAGCGCGCCGAGCAGACCGCTGCCATCGACCTCGACGCGCCGCTGACCATCGACACCCTGGTCAGCTCCGACGACGCGGCCTTCATCGCCTGCGGCGTCACCGACGGCGAGATGCTCTCCGGCGTCAGCCACGTGGGCGGCTCCACCACCACCCATTCGATCATCATGAGTTCTGCGGACAAGACCGTCCGTTTTGTAAAGACCATCCGTCGCGGCAAGACAGGGACGATCCGCTTCTAGGGAGGCACCGATTAATGCTTGTGCGCCAGATTCCGAGTCAATTTGCCCCAGATCTGTTTGGGCAAACGAAGCCACTACTTGCGGTAATGGCGTCGTTTGCCCAAACGGAGCTTAAGGCAAATTGACTCGGAAGATGGCTGTGCAATGATTAATCGGTGCCTCCCGAGCCTACCCGCAGCACCACCGCCCCGATCAGGCCAGAAAGGCACAGGCAATGACACTTCAGCACCTACAGCAAGCCGACCCGCAAATTGCTGACGCTCTCGTTGACGAGCTGCAACGCCAGCGCTCCTCCATCGAGCTGATCGCCTCGGAGAACTTCACCTCTCTGGCCGTGATGGAGGCGGTGGGCAGCGTTCTTACCAACAAATACGCCGAGGGCCAGCCCGGCAAACGCTACTACGGCGGCTGCCATGTGGTAGATATCGCCGAGGAGCTGGCTCGCGAGCGGGTCTGCAAGCTCTTTGGCGCCCGCTTTGCCAACGTCCAGCCTCACAGTGGCGCCAGTGCCAATCTGGCGGCCTATCTGAGCACCGTCCAGCCGGGCGATACGGTGCTCGGCATGAGCCTGGCCCACGGCGGGCATCTGACCCACGGTTCGCCGGTAAACTTCTCCGGACTTCTCTACAACATGGTTTCCTACGGTGTCGATCCTCAGACCGAGACTCTGGATATGGATGAAGTCGAGCGCGTTGCCAAGGCGACTCGCCCCAAAGCAATCTGGGCCGGTGCCAGCGCCTATTCACGGATCATCGACTTTAAGCGCTTTGCCGATATCGCCCATGAGGTGGGCGCCTGGCTGCTGGTGGACATCGCTCACATCGCCGGGCTGGTAGCTGGCGGCGCACACCCCAGCCCCGTACCGTACGCCGACATCGTCACCTCCACCTCGCACAAGACCCTGCGCGGCCCGCGCGGCGGTTTTCTCCTGACCAATGACGAGGAACTGGCGGCGCGCATTGACAAGGCGGTCTTTCCCGGCTCGCAGGGCGGCCCGCTGATGCACGTCATCGCCGGCAAGGCGGTGGCCTTTGGCGAGGCCTTGCAGCCGGAGTTTGCCAGCTACGCCCATCAGGTCGTCGCCAACATGCGCGCGATGGCCCAGGCTGTGGCCGCGGGAGGCCTGCGCCTGGTCTCGGGAGGTACCGACAACCACCTGGCGCTGGTAGATCTCAGCGCCGCCAATATCACCGGCAAGGAGGCCGAGCAGTTGTTGGAGCAGGTGGGCATCACCGCTAACAAGAATTCCATCCCCAATGAGACCCGCTCGCCGTTTGTGACCAGCGGCATCCGTCTGGGCAGCGCCGCCATCACCACCCGTGGCTTTAACGAGGACGACGCCGCCGAGATAGGCACGCTGATCTCCAACACCGTCTTTGGTCGCGACGACCGCGTCGTGCTGCAAAAGACCGCCAACCGCGTCGCCGACCTCCTGGCGGCCCATCCGCTTTATCCGGAGCTATAACAAGCCTGACCCTGACGAAGGAAGACCCCATGAGCGACAAACCTGCAAGTCAGCAAGCAACAACACCAGAGCGCCCGAGCTGGGACGAATACTTCATGCGCATCGCCACCGAGGTAGCCACCCGCACGACCTGCCGCCGCCGCGCGGTGGGCGCGGTACTGGTAAAGGACAAACGCATCCTGGCAACGGGCTACAACGGCGTTCCCACCGGCATCGAGCACTGCCTCAGTCGGGGCTGTCTGCGCGAGCAGCTGGGCATTCCCTCCGGCCAGCAACACGAGCTTTGTCGCGGCCTGCACGCCGAGCAAAACGCTATCATCCAGGCTGCCCGCTACGGCATCAACATCACGGGCGCCACCTGCTACTGCACCACCCAGCCCTGCATCATCTGCGCCAAGATGCTGATCAATGCCGGCATCGCCGAGATAGTCTACCAGCAGGCCTATCCTGACGATCTGACCATGAGCATGCTGGGGGAGTCCGACATCGTCGTTCGGGTTTTTCCCCAGGAAGGCACCGATTAATCAGTGCCTCCTGGGAAGCGCCCCGGGAGGCACTCCCTGTCTTCGCTCTTTGGCGGGTATGGTATATAATGCGTAGTAAAGTGTTTTAAACACTGCTTCGTAGCGTACGCGGGGCGCCAGAACAAAGATGGGATGCATGAAGAAGATCATCAGATTATTGCGAAGGTATCTGTTTTCCACGAAGATTCCCCAGGAAGGCCGGATATTCAACGCGACGATGCTTTTGTGTGTCGCCGGGGCTGTCCTCGGATCTGTTGTGACGCTTATGGAGCTCTCTTCAATCCTCTCCGCGATCCTTACTCTGGCGCTGGGTGCGGCAATCGTCGCTTTTACCGTCATCTGCAACAAGACGCACCGCTATGACGATGGCAATCTGTTTTTCAGCCTGGTCGTAGGCGTTTTCATCTTCCCCATACTCTTCTTTGTCAGCGGCGGCATCTACAGCGGCATGTTGGCTTATTTCATTCTCGGCGCTGCGGCGATGTCGGTTCTGCTTAAGGGGATACGTTTCTTTATCGTCATCTCGCTCTATATTCTTGTCTGTCTGTGCTGCTATCTGACCAGCTTTTTCTTTCCTGAGTTGGTCACGCCAATCGTTTCGGAGAGCCTGATCTATCTGGATGTCTGTCTCTCTTTCATCGTCTCCAGCGCGATGGTGATCTTCACCATCAAAAACCAGAACGGTCAGTTCATCCGTTCGCAAAAGGCATTGGAGGTCGAGCGCCTGCGTGCCGACGCGGCATCGGCGGCCAAAAGCGATTTTCTCTCCAATATGAGCCACGAGATGCGCACACCGATGAACGCCATCATCGGCATGGCCACGGTGGGGCTGGCGGCCGAGGATCTAAAAGCCAAGAATCGCAGTCTGGAGCAGGTCGGGCTGGCCTCCAAGCACCTTCTGGCGATCATCAACGACATCCTCGATATGAGTAAGATCGAGGCAGGAAAGCTGGAGCTGTCGCCGGCGCCGTTCTCGTTTACTGCAATGATTGCCAGTGTTACCAATGTCATCAGCCTCAAGGCCGAGGAGCGCAACCAGGACTTTGTCGTGGAGATCGACCCGCAGATTCCTGCGGCCCTGGTGGGTGACGGCCAGCGGCTGGCTCAGGTTCTGACCAATCTGCTCTCCAACGCGGTTAAATTCACACCGGAGAAGGGCCGAATAGCGCTTCGTATTGCTGTGGAGAACCCCGGGGCAACAGGCTCGGATGCCCGCCCGGCGCTGGATACAAAAGCGGCGCAGTCGCCCCAGGCGCAGACCTCAGAGCGCAGCTCAGACCGGGCACCGGATCCGTCTTTCGACATCCGGCTGCGCTTTGAGGTTCAGGACAACGGCATCGGCATAACAGCCGAGCAGCAAAGCACCCTGTTCAAGGCCTTTACGCAGGCTGATTCATCAATCTCGCGCAAATATGGCGGCACCGGGTTAGGCCTGGTCATCAGCAAGCGTATCGTGGAGCTGATGAACGGTCAGATCTGGGTGCAGTCGCAGCCCGAGGCCGGTTCGACCTTTGGCTTTACTGCGGAACTGAAGATTGCCAGCGCTGCTCAAAGCGCCGATATCGAGACCAGCGACACGAACAACGTGGTAGCAACATCGGCGCAGGCCCTTCAAGAAGACGAACTGGATCTCTCCGCCTACACCCTTCTTCTGGCAGAGGATGTGGAGATCAATCAAGAAATCGTCCTGGCCCTGCTGGAATCCACCGGCCTTAAGATCGTAACCGCCCTTAACGGCAGCGAGGCACTGGAGGCCTTCAGTAGCCAGCCCGAGCGCTACGATATGATTCTGATGGATATCCAGATGCCCGAGATGGACGGCTTGGAGGCGACACGCCGCATTCGCGCCCTGGCAAAGACCGTGCCGCGTGCCGCGACCATCCCGATAGTCGCCATGACCGCCAATGTCTTCAGGGAAGACGTGGAGAAGTCGCTGGAGGCGGGGATGAATGGCCACCTGGGCAAACCTATCGACCTCGGGGAGCTGCTCAGCGCGCTGAAAAAGCACCTGCTCGGTCAGTGACGCCGTCCACAGCCAGGCGCCGCCCACAGCGTGCCCCCGCGCCGCTCGTCTCCACAAATCCTGCCTTCCCAACCAGACGCCGTCCACGCCGCCCCTGCCGCCGTCTACGGTCATCGCTGCGTCACGATTCCGGCACCGCCTGCGTCGCCCCTGCCGCCGTCCGGCTCCGGTTGCCTGCTGATTGGTACCGCTCTGGGCAATTCGCCGATACCGAGGCAAACCGTTCTGTTATCATCGTCTCGTTTGTGCGATTTGCATTGGAGAAGACGGAGCGTCGCGGTGTTTGCTGGCGGAGGATGTAAGACGGTTGTGAGGGAGCTTTGAACGCCATTTGGGCACTCGCACTGGGAACGGTGACCGGTGTCGCAGGGTTCATCCCGCTTTTGGTAGCAAAGCACTTTGCTCAGCACAGTCGAGCCGCTTTTAAGGCCTACGCCATTCCCATTGGGTTGGGCTGTGTGTTTGTCAGCTTCGCTTTTCTCCTGGCAGCGTTGTTTATCGCGGCGCAGGTCGCGGGCGAGGTTTTTGCATCTTTTGGAATTGCGCTGGTGGTTTCTTTTCTGATAGCCAGCAGTGTTTTTGCGATTCTGACAATCCGCCGCGGCGGACAATGACAGGCGCTGCAACAGATGACGGAAAAGCAGCAGGAGCAAGGAGCGTGCAGTGGGACCACTTGATGAGCTCGGCCATCATATAGAGGAGCTGCTTGAGAGTCTCGGCGGAGTCGAGATGGTCAGCTTTGGCTGGGGTTCCATCACCACCTACAGCGTCTGGATCGTCATCGCGCTGGCCGTGGTCTTCGCCGTTTTCTGGGTGGTTAAATCGCGCGTTTCTCTGGTGCCTAAAATGGGTCCTGTCGCCGCCATCGAGGCGACGGTGGACTACATTCGCAAAGACATCGGCTACGGCGTGCTGGGCAGCAAGGAAGCCGTCGACCGGCACATGCCCTTCATCTTCACCATCTTCTTTTTCATCCTCGGCGCCAATCTGATCGGTTTGATTCCCGGCGCCAAAGCCGCTTCCGGCACGTTTTCGGCAACGCTGGCGCTGGCGCTGATCAGCTTCATCTACTTTAACTATTGGGGCATCCGACACTCCGGGCTCGGGCATTATCTGGTGAATATCGCGCCTTCGGGCATCATGCCGGGCCTGAATGTGGTGGTCTGGCTGATCGAGCTGATGTCGCTGTTTTTGCGCCTGGTCACGCTGTCTGTGCGGCTGTTTGCCAATATGTACGCCGGACATATCGTACTCGGCGCTTTTTCTATTCTCACAACGCTGTTTGTCTTTCCGGTGATCAACGACTTTACCCTGGCCAACCTCGGTCAGGGCGTTGCATCGCTGGGCTGGGTGTTGCTGTTGATAGTGATGTATGGCATGGAGTTGCTGGTCGCTTTTATCCAAGCCTATGTCTTTGCGCTGCTCAGCGCCGTGTATGTGATGTTAACGGCGAGCGAGCACTGATAATTGAGGTTGTAAGGCTCAAGGCCCGTGGCAAAGCTGCTGCGAGCTTGGGCATAAACAAAACGGTGGGCAGACAGGTCTGTCCGCAGAAGGAGGAATCGTGGAAATTGTAGGAAGCCTTTCGGTCATCGGTTATGGTATCTCCGTCATCGGTGCCGGTCTGGGCGTCGGGCTTTCGGCCTATGGCGCTACTCAGGCCAGCGCCCGTCAGCCGGAAATGCACTCCCGGATATTCACGACCTTTGTTATGGGCTGCGCGTTTGCCGAGGCTCTCGGGCTGATCGGTTTCGTGCTCGCGCTGATCAAATAGTGCTTTACAGACGATTGCGACAGCATCCGATTGTCTGCGACACAAAAGACCTGGCAGTGCGCGCCGCAACAGCGTGTGGCAACGCTCTTGCGGCGGCGGATCCGTGGCCGCGAGGAGCGGTTCGCGGGTCTGGCGCGATGGCGTGTGCTGGAGATAGGGAAAAAGGAACAAACATGAAGCGAAACAGCGAAGCCAGGGAGGCGCCGATTAATGCCGGTATGCCAGATTCCGAGTTGATCTGCCCGGGTAGATCTGGGGCAAATTGGCCGGAAGGTGGCCGTGCGATGATTAATCGGCGCCTCCCTAAAGCCCTGCGCCTGGCCGCCTGCGGTCTGGCTGGCGTGTTTGCGGCCATCTCGCCGGTTCTGGTTTTTGCGACCGAGGCCACCGAGAGTGTTCCTCTGGAGGAAAACGAGGCAAACCCGCTTACGCTGCTGATCCCCAATCCGGGTGAGTTTATCCCGATGCTCGTCGGCTTCATCGTGCTTTGGGTCTTGTTGGCAAAGTTTGCCTGGCCCACCATCACGGGTATGCTCGACAAGCGGGTGGAGACCATTAAAGGCTCGCTTGAGCAGGCCGAGAACGCCAAGACAGAAAGCGAGCGTCTGCTGGCCGAGCATAAAGCCCAGCTTGATGAGGCCAAAAAGCAGTCGGCGCAGATCATCGCTGATGCCAAGACCGCGGCGGAGCTGGTGCGTGCTGAGATTACGGCCAAGGCCCAGGAAGAAGCCCAGGCGATGCTTGCCAAGGCCTCCGCTGCCATCGAGGCGGAGAAGAAAGCGGCCATCGCCGAGTTGCAGGGCTCCGTGGCCAGCCTCTCGGTTGCTGTGGCCGGTCGGGTGATAGGCACGCAGCTCAGCGAGGCCGAACACCGCTCGATCATCGAGCGCTATCTGGTTGAGGCGGGGAGCTTTGATGCCAACTGACCGCACACAGACCCGTAAGGCTTCCGAGGTCTATGCTGAGGTGCTGCTTCAGGCCGCACAGGGCCCCGACGCAATCCTGGCGCTCAGCGAGCAGCTGGGTCAGGCGCTTGGCACCATCGTTGGCAGCATTGAGTTGCGCGCTGCGCTCAGCGATGCCAGCCTGCCCGCCGAGGCTCGACAACAGATTGCCGCCGAGGTCTTTGCGGGCTTTGACGCGGCCTTGCTGGCCTGGCTTGGCGTGCTCATCGAGCGCGGGGATCTGGGGCTGCTGCCGCGGATCAACGAGGCCTACCTGTATGCGGCCGAAGAGGCCCTCGGTGCGGTGATCATCGACGTCACCACCGTTGTGCCCCTCGATGACCAGCTGCGCCAGCAGCTTAAGCAGAAGTACGCCGCGCAGTTGGGCGGCGAGGTGATCCTGCGCGAGCACATCGACGACTCCATCGTTGGTGGTATCGTGATGAGTACGCATGGCCGACGGATTGACGCGAGCATTGTTTCTCAACTGCAAAACGCCCGTGCCACTCTAACGCAGCAACAGGCAGGATGATTTAACAGACGACAGGGCCACGAATGGCTCTGTGACCAGTAGGGTTAAGACAGGCAGTGTTTTAGGAGTGAGAGGCTTACAGATGGCAGAGATAACCGCAGAGTCCATAGTCGCCGTGCTGCAAAAGCAGCTCGACGCCATCAAGACCAGCGTTGATTCCCGCGAGGTCGGCACGGTGATTCAGGTTGGTGACGGCATCGCCCGCATCGACGGCCTGAAGGGCGCGATGTCCGGCGAGCTGTTGGAGTTTGTTGGCGAAGGCGGCAAGAAGGTTTTCGGGCTGGCGCTTAACCTTGAAGAGGGCGAGGTTGGCGCCGTACTCCTCGGCGACGTCACGTCCATTCGCGAAAACGACCAGGTGCGCACCACCGGCCGCATCGTCGAGGTGCCCTCGGGTGACGGCTTCTTTGGGCGCGTGGTCAATCCGCTGGGCGAGCCGATAGACGGCAAGGGCCCAATACATCCGGACGGCTATCGCCCTGTGGAGTTTCGCGCGCCGGGCGTCATTGAGCGCCAGGGCGTTAACGAGCCGGTGCAGACCGGTATTCTCGCCATCGACTCGATGATCCCCGTCGGCCGCGGCCAGCGCGAGCTGATCATCGGCGACCGCCAGACCGGAAAAACTGCTATAGCTATTGATACTATCATCAATTCCAAGGGCAAGAACCTGGTCTGCATCTATGTGGCCATCGGTCAGAAGGCCTCAACGGTGGCCACGGTGGTCGAGACCCTGGAGCGCCACGGGGCCATGGACTATACGATCATCGTCTCGGCCACGGCCTCGGATTCCGCGCCGCTGCAATACATCGCGCCGATGGCCGGTGTGGCGATTGGCGAGTACTTCATGTACAACGGCGCCGACGGACAGCCGGCCAGCGCCGCAAACCCCGGTCGCCACGTGCTCTGCATCTATGACGACCTCTCCAAGCAGGCCGTCGCCTATCGCCAGATGTCGCTGACGCTGCGCCGCCCTCCCGGTCGCGAGGCCTATCCGGGTGACGTTTTCTACCTGCATTCCCGCCTGCTGGAGCGCGCGGTTAAACTTTCGGAGAAGAACGGCTCCGGCTCGCTCACGGCTCTGCCGATAATCGAGACTCAGGCCGGCGATGTTTCGGCCTATATTCCGACCAACGTCATCTCAATCACCGACGGCCAGATCTTCTTGCAGTCCGACCTCTTCTTTCAAGGTCAGCGCCCCGCCGTCAACGTGGGTATTTCCGTCTCGCGGGTGGGCTCCTCGGCGCAGATCAAGGCGATGAAGCAGGTTGCCGGCTCGCTGCGCCTCGATCTGGCGGCCTATCGCGAGCTGCAGGCCTTCGCCCAGTTTGGCTCCGATCTGGACAAAGCCACCCAAGACCAGCTCAGCCGCGGCGCACGGATGACCGAGTTGCTCAAGCAGGGCCGCTACGTGCCGATGCCCGTTGAGGAGCAGGTGATGGCGATCTTTGCCGGCAACGAGGGTTTTCTCGATGACATTCCGGTGGCGGCTGTGACCCGTTTTCGCGACGAACTGCTCCAATACCTGCGCGCTACCCGACCAGAGATTGGCACCAGGATCCTCGCCGAGCTTAAGCTTTCCGACGAGACTTCCGAAGCGCTCAAGGAGGCCATTGCGGCCTTTAAGAACCAATTCGCGAGCGAAGAGTAGGGGAGTCAAAGCGATGGCAAACCTCCGCGACATTAAAAAGCGGATAAGTTCGGTGGAGAGCACCAAGCAGATTACCCGTACGATGGAGATGGTGGCGACGGCCAAGATCCGCCGTGCGACCGACCGCATCGTGGCGGCCACGCCTTATGCATTGGCCATGGTCGAGGTCTTGGAGTCGATTGCCGAGCGCACCGCGGGCGCCGAGAACCCGCTTCTGGTCAAGCATCCCGAGATCAAGCGGATCGCTGTTATCGCCATTGCCTCGGACAAGGGATTGGCCGGCGGCTTTAACGCCAACGTCTTGCGGGCGGCCGAGCGCTTTGTCAGCGCCCAGCAGGCGGCCGGCATAGAATGCGAGTTGATAGCCTGCGGCAAGAAGGCCAGCGCCTATCTCAAATACCGAAAATATCCCCTCGTTCTGGAGTTTCGCGACCAGTCGGCCGACCCGCAGATTTCCCAGGCTCGCGAGATTGCCAGCCTGGTGATTGACGAGTATTCCTCTGGAGCGATAGACCAGGTGGTGGTGTTTTACAACCATACCAAAAACGTCGCCGACCAGGTGCAGACCTCCGAGGTCATCTTGCCTATCGAGAAGGTGACCTACCACGAGACGCTGGAGGACGAAGGCGAGGCGGTCTACACCGACGAGAGCGCCAAAGCAGCGGCGGTGGCGGCCTCTACCTTAAGCGCGGCCCGCAAGGCCGCAGCCGAGACCACCCGCACCGACAGCGCACTGACGGCTGACTTTGATTACGAGCCCTCCGCCGACGCGGTGTTAGAAGTGCTGCTGCCCGCCTATGTAGAGACGCGCATCTATCACGCGCTGTTAGATTCGGCGGCCGGTGAGCAGGGCGCTCGGCGCAAGGCAATGAAGTCGGCAACCGACAACGCCACCGAGATGGTCTCGACATTAACCCGTATCTTCAACCGGGCACGCCAGGGCGCCATCACCACCGAGATCACCGAGATCGTCGGCGGCGCCGCGGCGTTGGAGGATCAGGACTGAGGGATAAGGACCGGACGGTTGCGGCGGGCACGTCTCGTGGGCAGCCGCTGATCAGAGAAGAGATGTAAGGACACAGTGATGGCAGAAAAGGAAGTGGACATGAATAAGGGACAGGTAGTCCGTGTTGTTGGCGCGGTCGTTGACGTCGAGTTCTCCGCTGAGTCGGTACCGGCGATCTACAACGCCCTGACCGTCTCTACCGACAGCCCCATCGGGCACATCGACCTCGTCTTAGAGGTGGAGATGCACCTGCCGGGCAACATCGTGCGCACGGTCGCGATGTCTTCTACCGACGGGCTGCAGCGTGGCGCCGAGGTCATTGACACCGGCGCGCCGATAACGGTGCCGGTGGGCGAGGAGACCCTCGGGCGAATCTGGAACGTCACGGGCGATCTGGTGGACGGCGGCGAGATGCCCGAGATCAAGACCCGCTACCCAATCCACCGTCCGGCCCCGGAGTTTGACCAGTTGACCACCTCGATAGAGATATTCGAGACCGGCATCAAGGTTATCGATCTGCTGGAGCCCTACATCAAGGGCGGCAAGACCGGCCTGTTTGGCGGCGCCGGTGTGGGCAAGACGGTTATCATCATGGAGCTGATCAACAACCTCGCCCAGGAGCACGGCGGCGTCTCGGTGTTCACCGGTGTGGGCGAGCGAACCCGTGAAGGCACCGACCTCTATAACGAGATGAGCGAGTCCGGCGTGATTAAAAAGACCTGCCTGGTCTACGGCCAGATGAACGAGCCTCCCGGAGCGCGCCTGCGCGTCGGTCTGGCTGGCCTGACCTCCGCCGAGTACTTCCGCGACCAGGGCCAGGACGTGTTGCTGTTCATCGATAACATCTTCCGCTTCACCCAGGCCGGCTCCGAGGTCTCGGCCCTGCTCGGCCGGATGCCCTCAGCCGTTGGCTATCAGCCCACGCTGTCCACCGAGATGGGCGATCTGCAGGAGCGCATCACCTCCACCAAGACCGGCTCAATCACCTCGGTGCAGGCGATCTACGTGCCTGCCGACGACTTTACCGACCCTGCCCCGGCCACCGCCTTTACCCACCTCGACGCCACCACGGCGCTCAGCCGCTCAATCTCCGAGTTGGGCATCTATCCGGCCGTCGACCCGCTGGCCTCCACTTCGCGGGCACTCTCGCCCGAGGTGCTGGGCGAGGAGCATTACCGGGTGGCCGTCGCCGTGCAGGAGATACTCCAGCAGTACTCCGACCTCCAAGACATCATCGCCATCCTCGGCATGGATGAGCTGAGCGAGGAGCAGAAGCTGACCGTCGGCCGGGCCCGCAAAATTCAGCAGTTCCTCGGGCAGCCCTTCCACGTTGCCGAGGTCTTTACCGGCAATCCCGGCAAGTATGTAAAACTGGAGGACACCGTGCGCTCCTTTGCCGCGATCGTCGACGGGCTCTGTGATGAGATCCCCGAGCAGGCGTTTCGTTACAAGGGCGCCATCGAGGACGTCTACGAGGCCTGGGAGCAGATGAAGCGATGATCGTCGACATTGTCACAACCGACAGGCGGCTGTTTTCTGGTGAGGCGGTGTTTGTGGCCGCGCCGGCCGCCGATGGCGAAATAGGCATCATGCGGGCGGCGGCGCCGGTGATCAGTACGCTGCGAACCGGCGAGGTGCGCGTCAAGACCGACGAGGCTGCGCCAGCGCGGCGCTTTGCGGTTGCCGGTGGCTATCTGGAATCCGACGGCTACAAGATAGTGGTGCTGGCCAATCATGCCCTGGATGTTGCCGATGTGGACGTGGAATTTGCCCGCGAGCGAGTCGCTAAAAACCAACAGCGCCTCGCCGAGGTTGCCGAGGGCGACGCCCGCGCGGTCTTTTATCAGGAGGAGATCGCCTGGCAGCAGCATCTGATCAGCCTGGCCGAGAAGCAGTGACGGACAGGCTTATCGTCGTCCGCGGCGGACAGCGCCTGAGCGGTACGGTGGCGGTGCGCGGCGCTAAGAACTCGGTACTCAAACTGATGGCTGCCTCGCTTCTGGCTAACGGCAGCTCCACAATTTTAAACGTTCCCTATATCTCCGACGTGCTGGTCATGAAAAGCGTGCTGGAACACCTCGGCGCTATGGTGCGCTTTGACGCGGGGCGGCTGAGCATCGATGCCTCCAGCGTCTGCTCCTGGGATACTCCCTACGAGCTGGTAAATCAGATGCGCGCCTCAACGGCGGTACTGGGGCCACTGCTGGGTCGTTTTGGCCAGGCGCAGGTGGCGATGCCGGGGGGGTGTCAGATCGGCACGCGCAAGATGGACATGCATTTTACTGGCCTGGAGGCTCTGGGCGCGCGTTTTGAGTTTACGCACGGGGTAATCAATGCCAGCGTAGGCCCAAAAGGGCTGCGAGGGGCCGAGGTAGCTTTGGAGTTTCCCAGCGTAGGCGCCACAGAAAACCTGATGGTCGCCGCCGCCTGTGCAAGCGGTGGCACGCGGATAGAAAATGCGGCCCGGGAGCCGGAGATCGTCGATCTGGCGGAATTCCTGATCGCGATGGGAGCGAAGATAAGCGGGGCGGGCAGTCCGGTCATCGAGATTCAGGGCAGCGATCGCTTTGAGCCGGTGAGCGGGCATCAGACGGTGGGAGACCGCAACGAGGCCGGCACCTTCCTGGCGGCCGGGGCGTTGACCGCAGGCCCTCTGACCGTTACCGGCGCAAACCCCGACCATCTTGCGTTGCCGTTGGCCAAGCTCCGTGAGTTTGGCTGCGATCTGCGTTGTAGCCAAGACAGCATCACGGTCAGCCGTCGCGGCGAGCTTATTGCCACCGACATCCAGACGCTGCCTTATCCGGGGTTTCCCACCGACCTGCAGCCACAGTAGATCGGAAGAGCACA
>JAISMZ010000188.1 GCA_031276475.1 Coriobacteriales bacterium | reverse complement strand
GTTCTTTTGTGTTCCTGGCAAAAACGTTGTATTTTGACACGACATTATTGCCAGGAACACAAAAGAACCGTCCCTCTGTGTCGTCCCCGCATCCCTGTTTCTGCCTCCACCCACCTGCTATACTTAGCAGGCCCGCCGCCCAATACCTATTGGAGCCTCCCGTGTTACCAGCCGACCAACCGTTGATCCTCGACCGCTACCGCCTGCAGGAGACCCGCGGGCACGGCGGCTTTGCGCGCGTTGACATCGCCTGGGACAACCGCCTGCGCCGCCGTGTGGCCTTAAAGCGCATCCCCCTGCGGGTCGCCGAGACCGACCTGCCCGGCATCGAGGAGGCCCGCACGGCCGCCTTGCTGGAAGACCCGCATATCGTTGCGGTCTACGACTTTGTCACCACCGGCACCGAGGCCATCCTGATCATGGAAAACGTCGACGGGCCCACGCTGGCCGAGTTGATGGCCGCCCAGGAGGAGCTGCTCGGCCTCGACACCATCGCCGCCATCCTCTCGCCCATCGCCCAGGCCCTGGAGCACGCCCACGAGAACCAGGTGCTGCACCTCGACATCAAACCCGCCAACATCCTGATAAACCATCAGGGCAACATCAAGGTCACCGACTTCGGCATGGCCGAGCTGTCCTCAACGGCCGGGTTCAGCGAGGCCCAGGGCGGCACCATCGGCTACATGCCGCCGGAGCAGATAGAGCTGGGCAACATCGACGAGCGCACCGACCTCTGGGCCCTGGCGGCGCTGGCCTATCAGCTGATCTGCGGCCGCAACCCCTTCTTTGCCACCAGCCCCGAGGAGTCGCTGCGGCTGATCATCAACACGCCGATACCCCTGCCCACGGTGCTGCGGCCAGAGCTGGAACCGGGAATCAACGATGTGCTGGTGGGCGCCCTGAATGCCGAGAAGGACGAGCGGCCGGCCAAGGTGCGCAACTTCTGGCGGGCCCTGGCCCCCTACCTGGGCAAAACCGCGACGGGACGCAAGAACCTGCGGGCGCTGGTGCTCGGCCTGGCCGCCGCCGACGACCCGGAGGCCGACGCTCTGGCCGCAGAAAGCCTGGACGGCCACGAGGGGGGCGCGGGCACGGCGGGCGGCACTGGCAGCAAAACAGCCACAAACACACAAACAGCTGTGGAGGAGGACGACGCAACGTCCAGCGGCGCCCGTCGTGGCTTCTGGCAGCGCGACTTTGCCGAGGAACCGCCCCCGCCTGCGCCCGAACCGGCACCGCCCGGTGTGCCCCTCTGGGACCGCGTCGCGCCCCGAGCGCGCACGCTACTCGCCCGCCTTCTGGCGGCGCTGGCCTGCGGCGCATCAGCCTGGCTGGCAGCCAGCTCGCTGCGCTGGGCGGGCGGATCGGGCAGCGCGCCGGGAGCCGCCGAGGTTGCCGACGCCGTAAAAGACGCCGCTCAGGCCTCAGAGGCCTTAAGCAGCCTGACACCGCTTGCCGCGCCGCTCGACGGCCTGTTTGCCGTGCAGTTGCTCGTCAGTCTGCTGGTGGCGCTATCCGCGCTGCTGGCGCCCTCCCTGGGTGCGGCGCTGGTGGTGGTCGCCTTGGCCGGGGCCTGCTTCATCGCCGGCTATCCGTTGCTCGGTGTGGCCGTCACACTCGGTCTGGCCGCCTGGTGGGTCTGCTGCGGGCGACGCAGTGTGGCCGACGCCACCATTTTTGCGCTGGCACCGCTGGTCGCGACCTTTGGCCTGCCCTTCCTGCTGCCCCTGCTGGCCGGCGCCTTTCTGCCCTGGCGACGTGCCCTGGGCACGACGGGGGCGGCACTGGGGCTGTTGGCCGCACTCGGCCCCCTTACCGCCAGCACTGGCTCGCTGGGCCTGATACTGCCGTTGCACGCCTCACTGGCCTTCGCCAACCCGGGAACCCTCGGCACGGCCTTTGACCTCGCCCTCTACAAACCCTATGTTCTGGCCTTTGGCGACGTGGCAATCTGGTTGGCGCTGGCCAGCGGACTGCTCGGCGCGCTGACAAGCGCCTTTGTTTGCAAAAGGGCAACGCGAGCGGCCTGCGCCGTTGGCAGCCTATTGGCAACCGCTATAATAAGCGCCGGTACGATAGTGCCTGCCGTAGGCTTGCTGACCGACGCCGGCCTGACCCGCGCTATCGCCGAGGCAGCCAGCCTGGCAGTCTCCTGCGGCCTGCTCTGCCTGATGGCAGCCGCCGGCATCGCCCCGGCGAGCGACGAAAGATAACCAAGACCGACCTCACGCGCGAGTATCACATCCGCCCGGAGGATCGTAGACGACGGGACAGAAAAAGGATGAACCGATGAGCGTTCTGGATAAGTTTGAAAATCGCGTTGAGGGCGCCGTTGACCGGGCAGCCGGCGCGGTGTTCAAGGCGCCCATCGAGCCGGCCCAGATAGCCAAGGTCGCCGTCAAACAGATGAAGCAGCACCGGCTCGTTGGTGCCGGTCGCCAATACGCGCCCACGCTGTACAACGTGCTGGTCAACGAGACCGACGACAAGCGCCTGTTCGGCTTCTACCCAACGATGGCGGCCGAGATAGAGACCCACTTGCTCTCCAAGGGCACCGATCTGGGACTGGAATTTGACGGCCGGCCGCTGGTACGCTTCATCACCGACCCCAAGCTGAAGCGCGGTCGCTTTGACGTCATTGTCGAAAACGTCTCCGCCCAGATAATTGAGCAGCTGCGGGAAGAAGAGCAGGAGTTTTACGGTATCAAGCCAAAACAAAGCAGTGGAGGAGACCGCCGCGCTCCGTCGCCAAAAGCGTCGTCGGCAGCGGCAGCGGCGCGCCCCGCGGCCCCCCTCGTGGACGACGACTCCCTGCTGCCCCCCCACGTTGCGCCCGCGACAGGGGCGGCGGGGGCGGCACCCGCGACAGGGGCGGCGGGCAGCGCCCTCGCAAGCTTGGATCCACTTCAATCCGCCGCCCTGCTGCCGCCCTTGCCGGCACGCCGTTTCGCGAACGGTGCGGCGGCCAGAGGCGGCAGCGCCTCGCCGGCAGCCGCACGCGATTTACAAGCTCCCGACGCAGCACTGGTCGGCCTGGACTTCGCCGTCAGCGCTGAACCGTCGCTGGGTTCTGCGGTGCTTTACAACACCACCAGCCGCGAGAGCTCGGCACTGCTCACCCGCCAGGTGGTGCTCGGCCGCGAGTTGGACTGCGGAATCACCGTCAACGACGCCAATGCGTCGCGCCAGCACGTCCGCCTGGAACAAAACGCCCTTGGCTCCTGGAAGCTGGTCGACCTCAACTCCACCAACGGCACCTTGCTCAACGGCAGACCGGTCAGCCAGGCCGTCTTGCGCGACGGCGACCAGATCACCATCGGAACCACCGTCCTGGAGTTCCAGCAATGACTTTACCCATGTAGGGAAGTGACCGCCTTTGATAGACATCACGCTACTGGTCGGCCGCCTGTTGCTGATCGCCCTGCTCTTCCTCTTTCTGGCTGCCTGTATGCGCACCGGCATCGGGCTGGTGCGCGGCCAGACCCACAAGGGACAGCATTGGACTCTTGCTGTGGAGCGCGGCCCGCGTGAATTACGCGGCATGAAGATGATCGTTAACGGGCCTTTGGTGGTCGGCCGCTCGCCCGGCGCCGACATCGTCGTCTCGGCCGGCTACGTCTCGGGGCGCCATGCCCGCTTCTCGCAGATCGGCGATGCCTTGCTGGTTGAAGACCTCGGCTCTACAAATGGCACCTATCTGGAAGGCGCGGCGGTAGAGCAGCCCACGCGCGTTGAGGCCGGCGACCTGATACAGGTCGGCGATGTCAGCCTGAGAGTCGGGCGCTCATGACTACCCTGAGGCGTGCCCGCCGCCCCGATCCGGCCAACGTCGCTGGCGCACGCACCGACGTTGGCTGCGTGCGCCAGCACAACGAAGACGCCCTGATCGTCGCCGCACCGCTTTACGCCGTAGCCGACGGCATGGGCGGGCACGCCGCCGGCGAGGTGGCCAGCGAGATTGCCATCCAGACCGTGGCCCAACATGCCCCCAGCATCGCCGACCGCAGTGTTTTGATCCAGGCGATTCAGGCCGCTAACCTGGCGATCATCGATGCCGCCAGACGCGGCGTGGGCAAGCCGGGCATGGGTACCACACTCACGGTTGCAATAATCGACGGCGACCGCGCCCTGATCGGCCATGTTGGTGACTCGCGGGCCTACCTGCTGCGCGACGGCCTGCTCCACCAGATAACCGAGGATCACTCGCTGGTCGCTGAGCTCGTGGCGATCGGCGAACTGACACCCGAGGAGGCGGCCTGTCATCCCAAACGCTCGATAATCACTCGCGCCCTGGGCAACGATGAGAAGACCGATGCGGACGTCTACAGCCTTGCCCTGCAAGCCGCCGACCGCCTGCTGCTTTGCTCCGATGGGCTTTCTGGCATGCTCTGCGACGACGAGATGGCTGCCATCCTGAACGCCGAGAGCGACCCTCAAATTGCCGCCGACCGGCTCACTGAGGCAGCGCTGGCCGCGGGTGGCAACGACAATATCAGCGTCATCGTCCTCAACATCTACGCCATCCGGCCTTCGCGTGCCGCCACCGCCGCAGCACTGGCAGCAAACAGTGGCCCCACCGTGGAGCTGAGAGAGGGCAGCGCGGCCGACGTCAAGCGCCGCGGACAGCGCAGCCGCCTGGGCGTGATTACCTTTGTCGCGCTCTTCGTGCTGTTGATAGCCGGTGCCGTGGGCGGAGTCTGGCTCTACGCGAACAACACCGCCTTCCTGCGCCTGGAGAACAACCAGGTGCAGGTCTACCGCGGCCTGCCCGGCGACATTCTCCCCGGTGTACGTTTGGAGTGGTTTGAGAATACAACCGACCTCAACCGTGACGACCTGCTGGTGACCATCGCCGAAGAGTTGGAGACGGGCATCCGTTTTGATAACCTCGATGCCGCCTACCTGCGCGTCGCCGACCTTCAGGCCAGCCGTGATGAGAAGCGTGCGGAGACGGCCGGGGCGGCCGATGCCGCGAACCAATCCGGCTCTGCAACCGCCCGTGCCGCCGGCCTGCGCCTCCCTGGTGATGCGTCGATAAATGCTTGGGTGGCAAATTGGCCGGAAGATGGTCGTGCAATGATTAATCGGCGCCTCCCTGGAGTCGCCATGACGGCCGCAACACACAGAGCTGCGTCCTCATCCACAGGTAATGTTGCGAAAGCTAGCCGATGAGCGCCCGCGTCCAGACCCGACCGCTCAGCCCCGAGCAGACCCCCACTCCTGCCTCGCCCCGGCCCCCGGCGCCGGCCCGCAGGAGCGAGGGTGGTGGTCTGGGCCGCCGCAGCATCGAGCTGCTGTTGCTTCTGGCCGCCGCGCCGGTCATAATACTGCTCTTCAGCCTGGCGCTGATGAACGACGGCAAGCCCTTCTCACTTGAGGATCTGGCCGTACCTCTGGGGCTGTTTGCGGCCTTTCTCGTCTCGCATCTGGTCGTGCGCTGGCTGGCCCCTGGCGCCGATCCGGTGCTGCTGCCGCTGTCCTTTGCCCTCAGCGGCATCGGCATCGCCTTTGTGATGCGCCTGGCTCCCGCTATGGCCGGCCGCCAGGTGATCTGGCTCTTTGTTGGCATCGCCTGCATGGTAGGCACGCTGCTGCTGGTGCGCTCCGTGCAGCGTCTGGGCGACTTTAAATACACGATCATCATCCTCGGCATCATCGCGTTGCTGCTACCGATCTTCATCGGTACCGAGATCAATGGCTCCAAGATCTGGCTGCGCTTTGCCGGCTTCTCCTTTCAGCCCGGCGAGCTGGCCAAGATTCTCGTCGTGCTGTTTTTGGCCGGTTATCTGGCGGATAACCGCGAGATGCTCTCGGTCTCGGGCCGTCGCGTTGGCCGACTGCTGATCCCCGACCTGCGCACGCTGGCGCCGCTGATCATCATGTGGGCATTGTCGCTGGTAATCGTGGTCTTCGAGCGCGACCTGGGCAGCGCCCTGCTGTTCTTCGGGCTGTTCGTGATCATGGTCTACATCGCCACGGGACGAATCACCTACGTGGTCATCTCGGTGCTTCTCGGCGCGGTGGGTGCCGTGGCAGCCTTCCTGGTATTTGCCCACGTTCAGGCCCGCGTCGAGATCTGGCTGGATCCCTTTGCCGACCCGCAAAACGCCGGCTATCAGCTGGTTCAGGCGCTCTATTCGCTGGCCGACGGCGACATCATTGGCACCGGCATCGGCCGCGGCATGCCCGATTTTATCCCCCTGGTAGAAAGCGACTTCATCTTTGTGGCGATGGCCGAGGAGATGGGCCTGCTCGGTGCCAGCGCCGTGCTGCTGCTGTTTGTGCTCTTTGCGGTGCGTGGTCTGACGGTGGCCAGCAGGGCAAAAAGCGATATGGAGGCGTTCACAGCAACTGGTTTAACGGCCGCTATCTCGCTTCAGGCCTTTGTAATCGTCGGCGGCGTCACCGCTCTGATCCCGCTGACGGGCGTCACCCTGCCCTTCATCAGCCAGGGCGGCTCCTCGCTGGTAGCCAGCTTCATCATCGTCGGTCTTCTGCTGCGCATCGGCGATGGCGCCACCGGACACGAGAAGGAACTTCAATCCACCAGTTCACTGGGCGGCGGCGTGCTCGGCCGCTATGCCCTGGGCAAGCGGCTGACCTTGCTGGTAACGCTGTTCAGCGTCGCTTTTGCGCTGCTCATCGCCAATCTTGCCTGGCAGATGATCGTCCGTGCGCCGGAGCTGCGGGCGCTGCCCTCCAACAATCATCAGATCGCCCGCGAGCAATACGCCCAGCGCGGTGCCATCCTGACCTCCGATGGCGTGGTGCTGGCCCGCAGCGTGCGCCAGGAAAGCGGCGGTTACGAGCGCGTCTATCCCGAAGGCAGCCTGGCCGCACACCTCATTGGCTACTCGTCGTCGCGCTTTGGCCTGTCCGGCGTGGAGGCCTCCCAGCAGGAGATGCTGCGCGGCGAGATGGGCTTTTCTACCTGGACCGACGCCATTAACTCCATCGCCGGCGTCCCAATACCGGGCAACGACGTGCAGCTGAGCACCGACTCGCGCATCCAGCGGGCGGCCGAAAAGGCGCTCGTCGGTTACTCCGGCGCCGCCGTGGTGCTCGACGCCCAAAGCGGCGCGGTGCTGGCACAGGCCTCCTCACCAACCTACGACATCAACGAGGTGGAGGCCCTGCTCAAAGAGACCGGCGACGCCAGCAGCGGCGACAGTCACGGCGGGATACTGGTCAACCGCGCGACCCAGGGGCTTTACCCGCCAGGCTCGACCTTTAAGCTGGTAACGCTGACCGCTGCCCTCTCGCGCGGCGGCATCAAGCTCAGCGACAGCTTTAACGCCCCCGCTACGCTGGAGATAGGCGGCGCGGCCGTTACCAACGCGATGGACGCTTCTTATGGCGAGATAACGGTGAAGCGGGCCTTGGAGGTCTCCTCCAACACGGTCTTTGCCCAGATCGCCAACCTGCTTGGGCCTAAGACCCTGGTGCAGACCGCCGACGAGTTCGGGTTTGGCCAAAAGCTCGGCCAGGACTTTGACACCAGCGTCTCGCTGATGCCCGATCCCGCCGACATGACCGAGTGGGAGACCGCCTGGGCCGGTGCGGGTGTGCCGGTCGGTGAGCACCGTGGCAGTCCGCCCGGGCCCCAGGCGACCGTTACCCAGATGGCCCTGGTGGCCGCCGCCTTTGCCAACGACGGCGTGATCATGAAGCCCTATGTTGTTGCCTCGGCGGTCTCGCCTGACGGCAAGACGCTGACACGGGCCACGCCGACCCCACTGAACACCATCGCCTCGGCCGATGTCGTCGCCCAGGTAAACGAGGCGATGGCCGGCGTGGTCAGCGAGGGCTTTGGCTACGACGCGCAGATTCCCGGATACACCGTTTACGGTAAGACCGGCACCGCCGAGACCAACAACGAGATGGATGAT
>JAISMZ010000225.1 GCA_031276475.1 Coriobacteriales bacterium | reverse complement strand
CAGCAAAGAAAAAGAATGTCCGGAAATTAGAATATTCTATAAGATCGCTAATGACTCGACGAAGAGTTTCGCTTGGGGAATCCAGGCCCGATTCGTCAATGGCAAAGATATTGCCCAAGCCGATGGTCATTACAGAATCAGTGATCTTATCGCAAACAGACAATTCTCGAATATTTCCTCAAAGTTGACGATTCCAGCAGCTGATTTCGGTCTTGCTGTAATACAGACATATGATGGAAAATACCAGGTTGATAATTCCATCGCATACACGATTTCTGGTGATCTTTGCGACCCTTTGGAAAGGGAGATAGTGCTCGGCGCCTTCTCTCTCACCATCCCCGCTAACTTTCCCGAAGGGGCGTTTCGCACGGATGATAAATGGGTTATCTACTAACAGGCGCGTCGCTACAATAGCAAAGCATGGTACAATCTCTGACGTTAGGGAATCAGATTGCGTCTGGCGTCTGACGTCAGGGATTCACACAGGAGGAATAGAGCTATGCGCGAACACCTGAGCGCCGGCAAGCTTGTCATTGTGGCGCTGGTAGTGACCATCGGCCTTTCACTGGGCGGCTGCGCCCGCTTTTTTCAGGCGGGAAGCGCCAGCGCCTCCAGCAGTTCCGTCTCCAGCTCGCTGAGCGCCGAGCAGCGAGCCGCCCTGGTTAACGAGGGGAAGACCGAGCGTCTCTTTAACACCGCACGCGGCGACTACGAGATGCTCACGGCCTTTATGCGGCAGATGCCCAAGGGGGCAGCGCTGAATACGATTGCGGCTCCAGCTGCGGATGGTGGTAGCATGGCTGTCACTCAGGGAGCCACTACTGCGATCCTTAGCGCGCCGGTGCAGTTATCAGAGGACGCTTCTGGAGAAGAACTCGCCGCAGCCTACCAGCCGCTGTTCACCTATGCCACTCAGGAGCGCATTGGTTATCTGGAGATAATCGCTACACCGAGTAACGCACAGTTGGCGGCTATCGTCGAGGTGCTCGGCACGGTTCATGACGATTTTCTGGAGACGGGAGAAGACTGGCAACTGGCCGTTGATTTTGTCTATCCGCTGGATGTCTCGTCGCTCCTGGAGTCGCCGGAGGCGTTTCAGGCGACTTTGGATGGAGCTGTAGAAATCTATCTGGCCAAAGACAGCCCCTATGTTGCCATTGCGGTGATGCCGCCCGCCTCGGGCTCGCTCGATGTTGCTCAAACCGCAGTGCTGCTTGATGCCATTGATCAAACCTGGCAGACCGTTGAGGCCAGCAGCGACTCAGCCAGCAGCGAGTCTGGCGCTAGCGACTCAGCCAGCAGCGATTCGGCTGCCACCGTCAAGCCGCTGCGTCTGATCTATCCGAATGCCAATTGGTCGTCTGTAGCGGAAGATGGTAGTTTCTTGCCTCACAACTTTAACGATCTGCTCGAAAAAGGCCATCCAGCACGTCTGGATGGCCTGAGCAGTCTGCTTACCCAACCGGACGGACTCAGTCTTGCCGATCAGCTGCGCGAAAAGGCGCTGCCGGTGACGCTGAGCCTGCCGGCCTCCACTGCCAGCGGGTCTGCTCCGGGAGCCTTTGAGCCCGAACCATGGAGCAGCTCCCTTGCGCTTTTGCATAGCGCCGGCGTCGCGACCATCCTGACCGGGCCGGAAACGACGGTAGCGGGGTTGCAGGGCAGCGTCCCAGCCGCTACGGGCCATATTCCCGCCCTTACCGAGCAGTTCATTGCCGCGGCCTGGCGCTACGATCTGAGTTATGCCGATATCAAGGCGCTGGCCTACGGCGGGATTACCAACGCCTTCCTCAACGAGCAGGATGCTGAGATGCTAAAAGGCCAGCTGGACAGCGCTTTTGCGACCTTTGAAGCGGCGATGGCCGCGCGTGCCGACAGCTACACGCTGCAACAGGAAAGCGGAAAGTGAGGTGGTGGCAATGCCTGAGCTGACCCATGACCAGCGCCTGCGGCGTTACGCGCAGATGATCATCCGGGCTGGATGCAATCTTCAGCCCGGCCAGGAGCTCTATCTCTCGGCCTCCACCGACAGCGTCGCGCTGGTGCGCCTGCTCACCGAGGAGGCCTACGCGGCTGGCGCCCGCCACGTTACCGTAGCCTTTGGCGACGAGGGCGTCGCGCGGCTGCATTACGACCACTGCGCCCTGGAGGTCTTTCAGACGATCCCCGAATGGTCGGCGCTGCGGCTGAACTCGATGGCCCGCGAGGGGGCTGCCGTGCTGACCATCACCAGCGATGACCCTCTGGCGATGGTCGGCATCGACCCGGCCAAGCCGATGGCCGCCTCGCTTGCCGCGCATCGTGCCTGCAAGGAGTTCTATGACGCTTTGGATAAGGGCCACAACGTCTGGTGCATCGCGGCCGGCGCGGCTCCCGGCTGGGCGACGCGGGTCTTTCCCGAACTCTCGCCCGAGGAGGCCACGCAGCGTCTCTGGCAGGCGATCTTTACGGCCACCCGCTGCGATGACGCCGTTGCCGATCCGCTGGCGGCCTGGGCCGCGCATCGGGCGGCTTTTGACGAGCGCAGGGCCTGGCTTAACGCTCAGTCTTTTGGCGAGTTGCACTACTCTAACAGTCTTGGTACCGACCTGCGTGTCGGATTGAACCCGACCGGAATCTGGAACGGCGGCGGCGACGTGACGCTGGACGGTCGAGAGTTTTTTCCCAACATGCCCACCGAGGAGATCTTCACTACGCCCGACTTCCGTCGCGTTGAGGGCCTGGTTTATTCCGCACTGCCGCTGGTGCACAACGGCAACCTGATAGAGGACTTCTGGCTGCGCTTTAAAGGCGGTCGGGCGGTGGAGTGCGGCGCTGCCGTGGGACGTGAGATGCTCGAGGCGCTGCTCGGCGTCGACGAGGGTGCGGCTCGCCTGGGCGAGGTGGCGTTGGTGCCTTTTGACTCGCCAATCCGCAATGCCGGCATCCTTTTTTACAACACGCTGTTTGACGAGAATGCCTCCTGTCATCTGGCCATCGGCAAGGGATTTCCCGACTGCGTGGCCGGCGGTCAGGCCCTTGATGAGGCCGGCCTTGCCGCCGCCGGTGTAAACGAGAGTGCGATTCATGTTGATTTCATGATTGGCAACGAGGACCTGCGGATAAGCGGCCTGCGCCCTGACGGCAGCGAGGTCGCGATCTTTGAGCAGGGCAACTGGGCGGTGGCTGGCTGAGGACGGCGGTTGCGGCGGCTGAGGGCAGCCGCGGGTGTTGGATGAGTGCGTGCCGTCAAGTGGTATTGCCGGCCATCTGGAGGTTCCAGCGGTACCACGGCCTGAGGTCGCGCCAGGGGGCCTCGGAGCCTCGCGGCTCGTCTTTTAGCCACTGCGCCTGAATATCGCCAATGGCGCGGGTCGCCTGGGCGCGTACGGTGGGGTCGTCGGCCTTCTCGCGCAGCTCCCTGAGCGCGGGCAGTGCTGGTTCCGCGAGGGATTCGAGCAGGGCGACGTCGATCTCCTCCACAGCGTTTTGCAGATAGCGTTCAGTGTTGTAGCTGGCGATTAGAGCGCTGGTATTGGTCAGTCCGAGGGCCAACGTGAAGACAACGACGCAGATGACGACCGGTCGGGCGGCGTTGCCGGGGTGCAGGTGCCAAAGCGTCAGCAGCAGGAATATTGCGAGCAGCAGTGCCATCAGCCAGAGCGTCTCTACGCGCAGCGGCGTCAGGCCCAAGGCGCCGATGTAGAGCAGCATCTTGCTGGCGGCGGTGACGATGAGCAGGCAGGTCAGTAGCGACATCGCGCCGGCCAGCAGCCGCAGCGATAAAGGGTGGCGCTCGGCCGGGCGGCGGGCGAAGGCCCAGGTCAGGCCGACGACGACGAGGTTGATGACGGCGACGGCGCAAAGCTCAAAGAAGCCCTGGCGGGCGTACTGGGCAAAGCTGTAGCCCTGGGGCAGCTCGCCGCCCAGCGCGGCAAACAGGTAGCCGCTCATGCAAATGAAGTAGAGCAGGTAGACGGCCACCAGCAGCGCCAGCGGGGCGAGCAGAGCGGCCGGTGGCAGGGCGTGGGCGCGCGCGAAGCCCCTGCGCAGGCCGGCGCCGGTTATCTGCGCGGTGTTAAAGCGGAAGGTGTTGCCAAAGATTGCCGCGAAGAGGTACCAGGCCAGAGGCAGCGCGAGGAAAAGATTGAAGCCCCAGCGCAGGGCTGTGGAGAGGTCGATGCCGCGCAGCCAGTTGCTCAGCAGACGGCTGAAGCCGGCGTCGGAGCCTGCCAGCAGCACGAGTACGAGGGCAAGGACGGGCGTGGAGGCCAGCAGTCCGAGCAGGGCGGCGGCTATCCGACGGACGTTAGTGGGGGACTGTTGTCTGACGTCCGAGCGTCTTGCTCTGCCGGTAAGCCAGGTGACCAGCGGACCGAGGTTGAGCAGCGGCACGAGGACGGTCTGGTTGAGGAGGTCGCCCGCCAACAGGCTGTCCAGTTGCCCGGATAGCACGGTGTGGCAGGAACTGGCCAACCAGACGAGGCAGAGGCAGGCCTCAAAGAGTATCAGACAGAAATTTATGTCGCGATAGCCATAAAGTGCGAAGGGCAGGCTGCCAGCCAGCGCGGCAAGCAGCCAAAGCAGACTCTGGCGGTTCTGGCGGATCTTGCGCAGGCGCAGGTAGAACAGGCAGCCCAGCAGCAGCGCGATGAAGAACAGTGTAGTGGCGATACCGTCGCCGAGCGTGGGCAGGATGCCCCACTCCCAGAAGAAGAAGCTGGCAACGAGCAACAGGACACCCAGGGCAGCGTCTAACGGCCGCGGGTGGGCTGCGGCGGGAGGTGCGGCGGCGGTCTTCTCCATAATGAATGCCTTAACTGCTGTCAGTGCTGTCGTCGATGAATTCCATCAGGTCTCCGGGTTGGCACTGCAGCTCGCGGCAGAGCGCCTCCAGGGTGGAGAAGCGGATGGCGCGGGCCTTGTCGTTTTTGAGGATTGAGAGGTTGGCCGGCGTGATGTTTATGCGCTTTGCCAGCTCGCCGGCGCTGAGTTTGCGGCGGGCCATCATCACGTCTATGTGCAGGCGGATACTCATTTGCTGGCGTCCTCAGATGGTAAAATCGTTCTCGGCCTTAAGCTCGACCGCCGCCGCAAAGAGGTTCTTTACCGCGCGCAGCACGACGCCAAAGAAGGCGGCCAGTACGGCCAGCGCAAAGAAGACGATGCTCACCAGGCTGCTCGCCAGCAAGACGATGGCCGCAACGAAGCAGCACCAGGAGATGGTCCGCAGCCGCCGGACGTTGCTGTTGGTAAAGACCTCGCCGCGTTTGACGGCCGCCAGCATCCGCTCCAGTGCGGCCAGCGCGACATAGGCCGGCAGGCAGAAGCTGTAATAGATGGGCATCAGCCAGCCTACGCTCTGGGGGCTTATCATCGCGCGGCCCAAGAAGAAGCCATTGTGGATAAGGACGGGCAGCGCCACGGCCAAGACCAGCCCCAAACCCATGATCACACGGGTTGCTACCTGCGAAAGAACGATTGAGCGATCCTGGTTCCACACGGCACTGCCTCACTTCCTGGCGGGGGTACAGGAAACACTGTAGCGCAGTTTGTATCGAATGTCAATAGAAAATTATTGAAAAACGATAATTTGGCCTTGCCAGACTCAGTGCAACGGGGAGAGACGGGGGTTCGGATGGCAATCAAACAAAACTACCAAAATGAGGCGGGTACGTTGTGGTACTGGATGGAGATGTGTATAATGAAATTTATAAAGGTGTATAGAGAGGTGTACCATGAGAACAAATATCGTGTTGGATGACCGTCTGATTGAAGAGGCCATGCGAGCCTCTCAGGCAAGAACAAAGCGCGAGGCCGTTGATATTGCGTTAAGAGCCTACGTCGAGACTAAGAACCGTACAGATCTGCGTACGCTGGCTGGTACTGTAGAGTTTTATGATGGCTATGATTACAAAGAGTTGCGAAGGATTCCCCATGTATCTGATTGATACTTCAGTGATCATAGATATACTCAAAGGCACCGTAAACGCTAAGACGGAACTGTACGGAAGAATAGTTGATAACGGCATTTCCTATGGGATATCGGTCTTTACCTGCTTTGAGGTACTGCAGGGAATCAAGGAGGATAAGACCTTTGAAGAGGTTAAGCGAGCATTGGCGACCATTACCCACTACCATCTCAAGTCTTCAGAGAGCTACGAAGCGGCGGCTACGGCCTATCGAAGATGCAGGAGATCCGGGGTCACACCGCGATCTGCTGTAGATTTGCTGATCGCACAGACGGCTTTGGAGAACAAACTGATCCTTTTGCACAACGACAGGGACTTCGATTTGATGGCGAGGTGTATTGAGGAGCTTGTTGTTGCCTGATACGCATGCCTTTAGTCTCTTTGGGCGGTGCGCCCGCGCCGCCGCGCAGACCATCTGATGCACCGGTTCCAGAGTGGCGAGGCGTAAAACGGTGCTTTGGTTTAGAATAGCGCTCAGCGGTTTTCGGGCTGATTGAACGTGCGCCGCGCCCACCGCGCCGCACCAACGACGAGAAGCGGGATTG
>JAISMZ010000011.1 GCA_031276475.1 Coriobacteriales bacterium | reverse complement strand
TTTTGTCGACTTCCGCAAGCCGCCATGCCGTCCTCGCCAACGCCGCCCGCTGCTACCACCACCCCTGCGCCCCCGCAAGCCGCCGCCGCGCGGGTCGCCGTGTTGGGCAACCCCGCCGTTCTCCACACCTCTTTTTTGAACGACGGCATCGCTGCGAAGATCCGCGCGGACGGTTGCGAGCCGGTGCTTTTACCGCTGGAGCTTTCGGCCTCAAGCGACGCGCTGCTGGAAGACTATCTGCCCTGGGCGGCTGAGCAGGGGATTTGCGACATCATCTACGTGCAGAGCTTTGGCTGTCTCGCCTCGCACATTCTCGGCCGCGGTGCCATGAAGCGGATCAGGGCAGAGCATCCCGAGGTCAACATCACGTTTATCGACTACGATCCCGGCGCCTCGGAGGTCAACCAGCTGAACCGCCTGAAGCTGGCACTCTCGATAGCCCGGCAGCGCACGGCGGCG
The DNA here is from genome assembly GCA_031276475.1 of Coriobacteriales bacterium. GTDB lineage: Bacteria > Actinomycetota > Coriobacteriia > Coriobacteriales > UBA8131 > JAISMZ01. The sequence goes on along the minus strand of JAISMZ010000011.1, from coordinate 2,699 downwards.
GGCTGAGCCACGGCGTGCACGACACAAAAGGGACGCGACACAAAAGGGACGTAACCTTCTGTGTCGCGACACAGAAGGGTACATCCCTTTTGTGTCGCCTTTTGTGTTTTGAAGCGGACATAGGGAAGCGGACACAGGGACGGTTCATCCGTCCTGTTTCCCTGCACCGTGTGACAGGGGGACGCTTCTGGTGTCATAATCTGCCTTTTACTTCTTCAAAATCAAAGAGGAGATTGTACCGCTCTGTTATAAATTTCAGAACGCAGTAATTCTCATCATCAGGCCCACTAAAGTGGGCTTGCAAATCGTCATACCACATTTCGTTTTTGACTTTCGGATCGGTTATGATCTCAATTTTGCCAACCAACGATATGTTATACATGGGATCCGCCGAAAACAAACAAACGCTTGCACGGTTGCAGTTCTCAATTCTCTTTATCTTATTTCCGTCTAAAAATGTGCAAAACGTCAGCCATTCTATGCCCTGGTTCTTTGCAATGGTTATTGGCGATGTTGTTGGGAAACCATCCAAATCCAGAAGGGCAAGCACACAATCGAGTCTTTTATCAGAGATAACATCGGATGCCTTTTTTTGATAACTCTGTTTCATTACGTCCCCCTTTAGGCCACCGGCTCAACGGGCAATTGGGCTGCCTTCCACGCTGCCACGCCGCCGCCGATCTCAACAACATCGTATCCGGCATTCAGAAGAATGAGGCTTGCCGCTTTTGCTAAGGTGCACTCCACTCCCCACGTGACTACGGCAATCTTCTTGTCGCGGGGCAGGCTGTCCAGTTTCTGATGCAGTTCTGTAAGCGGGATCTCCACAGCTCCTGCGATCTTTATCCCTTTGAACTCCTGCGGCCCGACACGCACGTCAACGATGTAATAGAAGTCAGGGTCTTGCTGCTGTTTGATAATGACTTCCATTGGAGAGACCTGCGAATCGCATACCGCCTGCAAATAATCCGTTCTGTCGCTCATTTCATTGTCCTCGCTTTCAAAGTTGGATAAGGCTACAATTTCTTGCCGGCCTCTTCATGGTAGCACCGAAAGCGAAGGCTGAATTCTCGCCGCTTGTTCTTTTGGATTGTTCTCTTAGATTGCTGTCAGGCCTTTGCCCGCATTGCCTGAACAAGCAGCCTTACGGGATTTAAGGGGATTGCGGGGTCGGTTGGGTCAATCTCGCGCAGGGCCAACTCGATTTTCGTATCCTGTTCTAAGGGAAACACGTATGGCGTCCTATCCAGGTCGCGCAGCCAATATTTTGGCAGAAAGTAGGTCAGCGGGTTCGTGTTGCCCTTGATGGCGCAGACCAGCGCATAGTATTCGCCGTTTGGTATCTGGTCGATTATGAAAGGCCGGCCAGTTTTCGTCATGGCCTTTCCGATTACCGGGGAGCCACTGGGCATTGGTTTTGGGAACATGCCGAGGAACAACAGGCCCCTGAAATCATCCGGTACCTGGCAGGTTACCAAAAGCCTGTGTTTCTGAAGCGTAGCAGGGTCATTTTTGTCAAAGGACCAGTGCGTGTAGATTTTGTCGCTTCTCCCCTCGTATTCCTTAACCTCGTTCCAAATGCTCAATTTCTTTATTTCCTCTTGATACTGGCCAGGCGTGAATCCTGTGGCCTTTTGAAACGACGTGGTAAACGTCCCCGTGCTCTGGTAACCGGTTTTTAAATGGGCGTTTAAGATGGAGCCGGAGCGCTCCAGGTCAGAAAGGCTCTGCTCCATTTTTAAAGCAGCCCAATATTCGTTTGGAGAAACCCCTATCGCCTTTTTGAACTCGCGACTGAAATGGAATTTGCTATAACCGTATCTGTTTGCAAGTTCCTCGATGGACAGCTCCCTGTCAGTGTGCTCCCGCATGAATAGCGTGATATCCGTTATTAAGTCTTTCATCTGCTATCACGCCCCTTTCGCGGTTGCACGGCCCACTCATTTTAGCAGACTTGCACGACACAAAAGGGACGTACCCTTCTGTGTCGCGACGCGACACAGAAGGGTACGTCCCTTTTGTGTCGCCTTTTGTGTTTTTTGCAGAGGCTCGAGCTGCTGGAGAAGGGTCTGGCGACGGCTTGAGGCGAAGGTGGGTTTGGGGCGGCCGCCTCAGCTATCAGTGCAGCGGTGACTTGCGCAGTGCCTTAAGCAGCGGCCAGCCCAGGCAATAGAGCACCAGTGCCTCGCCGATGCCGCAGGCCACAACGCCGAAGAGATACATCAGCGGCCAGGAATCGGCGAGGCTGACACTGGTGAAGGGGATGGTGTAAAAGCCGGAGGCCGCAAGGATCAGCGGCAGATAGGCCGGCACGATGAGCGCGTTGGCAAGCACGGGGCCGGCCAGGGCCAAGGCGGTGTGCCGGCGCAGCTTCCAGGCCCAAAGTGCTCCCAGCAAGGTGGCCAGCGAGCCAAAGACGACGTCGAGCAGGCCGAGGGCGCCGCTGCCGGTAAGCGCGATGGCTATCAGGTTCGCCAGTACGCAGCCGACGGTCAGGCCCGGCACAGCTGAGCGCGTCAGCAGCGCCAGGACGCAGACCGCCTCGGAGAGGCGCAGCTGCACCGGCCCCCAGGCCAGGCCGCCGAGCAGGCTGATGGTCAGCAGGGTGCAGGCCGCATAAAGCGCCGCGATCATCCCGGCACGGGCGATGGCGCGGGCGGGGCTGGCGGCGGGCGCGGCGGCAACCGGGGCGGCTGTTG
>JAISMZ010000283.1 GCA_031276475.1 Coriobacteriales bacterium | reverse complement strand
CCGGCATCCCGTTTGGAGTCGTGCGGAGAGCAGGGGGATGACACAGAAGAGGACACAGAAGAGTACGTCCCTTTTGTGTTCCGGAGAGCAGGGGGATGACACAGAAGAGTACGTCCCTTTTGTGTTCGCGTCCCCTTTGTGTTCGCGTCCCCTTTGTGTTTCATGACAGGAAGCAGGCAGAAGCAATGGAGCGCATCGAATCGTATAACGATGCTTTCTAAAGCCCCCCAGGAGAGGATGCAGGAGTGGAGAAGTATTACAGCAGGTGGATCACTAAGTAACAGACAACAACAAACCGACCGAGAGAAAGGGACACAATAATGGGTGCTTCAGAGAGAATGGTTCTTTATCAGAATATCGAGAAGATGCGCGACCGCCCTTTAATCTCCTACGTGACCTCGATTCGCCAAAACGCTTCAAGCCAGATGGCAGGTGACGCGATTCCCTGCATCATCGAGCAAGTCAAACAGATTCCTGCAGAGAACGAAGATGTGGACTTCCTGATAATCAGCAACGGAGGCGACCCTATTACCGCTCTACGGATTATCAGCATCCTCAGGGAGCGCTTCAAGAAGATATCGGTGCTTGTACCCTATGTTGCCTACAGCGCGGCTACCGTGCTGGCCTTGGGAGCCGATGATATTATCATGCATCCGTTCTCCAACCTCGGGCCGGTTGATCCACAGATCACTATTGCCAAATCTGACGCCTTGGGACAGCAGTCCCATATCAACTTCGGCTCTGAGGACATCCGCAACTATATCGACTTCATCAAGACAGATGTCGGGATTACCGATCAGGCACACCTAATGAGCGCCTTTAACGCACTTGCTGCAGAAGTAGGCCCGTTGCCAATAGGATCCTCCAAACGGAGCCAACAACTCTCGGTGTCACTGAGCATCAGATTGCTTGAGACCCACATGCAAGACACCAACAAGGCAAAGACTATTGCCCAAGCATTGAATAGTGCGTACTACCATCACGGTTATGCTGTGGGCAGAAGTGAGGCAAAGGAGATTGGACTTAATGTCATCGATCCTGATAAGCAGATCGAAGCAGCCTTGTGGGCAGTCTGGGAGGATTTCTCAGAGGAGATGAAATGTAACAGTGAGTTCAACCCCATCGCAGAGATAATGAATAACCCGGAGGCCAGGTCGAAAATTTTCAACATCCCTATCTTAGAGCTGCCCCTCAACACACCTCCGGAAATGGTCATGAATGCGTTTGCCCAGCTGCTGCAACAGGGCTTCCAGGTATCCCAGCAGACGCCTATCGAGATACTGCTGCCTGTTGCTGCAATCGAAAGCATCAGATTAGCACACCGCGTCACCACAGCGTTCAATGTGGTATACTGGCGTGACCCAAACATGTCGTTAAGCGTCAATGTCACCAGCTACTCGAACGGTTGGGAGCGCGTTTGCCAACAGGAGGTATCGAAATGACGACTGCTACATACAATACCAACACAATGATGAGCATTATCTACCGCGGCCCATTCAGCATTAACTCTACCGCCCCGAGCGCCTATAGTAAGACAATTATGAATGTCCCTGCGTTGAATGCCATGGGTCGGTTCGCAACCAAAGACAACTCCGCACCAAAAGAGCGGGCAACAGGTAACGAAGACCTTAAGAAAAGATAATGACCAGATAACGCATGACCCCCAACACAGATACGCCCTACCGTGTGGAACACGCGTGAAGATTGACCTGTGCCAAAAAAGAGGAGGGGCCCAAGGTATGAGCCTCAAGAACATCGGCCGCCGCAAATGGCGGGTGATAGTCAAGCTGCCCGGCCAGACCACGGCGGGCAAGAAGCAGAAGTACCTTGACCGGATATTCGCCGGCAGCCAGGAAGAAGCCGAGGCATACCACGCCAGGCTACAAACAGCGCCTGCCGAGGCGTCCAAGATGACGCTGGGGGACTACCTGACGCATAGGTGGCTGCCGGGCCTGACCTGCTCGCCCAACACGATAAGCTACTACACTCAGGCCATCCCCGGCTGCATCCGCGATATCGGATGCGTCAGGCTGTGCGACCTGACGCCCGGAGCCATCGAGGGCGCCCTTAACGCACTGCCGGAGGGGTCTGTGCGGGCACGTGGCAAGCGGACGCTCTCAGCGGCTCTCAGAACGGCTCGCAGGTGGGGGCTGACCACGAGCAACCTCATGGAGCTTGTGCGCGTGGACGGCACGACCAAACAGCGAGCGCCCGTGGAGGCGTACTGCACCGAGGAGCTGAATGCTGTGCTGGATGCCTTCAGCGGCGACTGGCTTGAGGCAGTGGTTATCCTGATGGCGTTTTGCGGGCTGCGCAAGGAGGAGGCGCTGGCGCTTGACTGGGGCGATATCAAAGACGGGGCTGTTGCCGTCTCTAAGGCTTACGTCTGCGTCGGCCACGAGCCCCAGATGCGCCCCACCAAGACGCATGAGGCACGAAGCGCATACCTGTCCGGCTGGGCGCTAGAGCGCCTGGAGGAGCTGCGTGGAGACGACGGTGTGCCCGTCTGCGTCTGCCGCAAGAAGCGCTGCCACCCCCAGACGGCCACCAGGCACTACCGCTACATCATCGAGCAGAGCGGCCTGCGCTACATCCCCCTAAGCAAACTGCGCCACACCAGCGCGACTATCGCCCTGGCGACGGGGATTGACGTTGCACTGGTGTCCAGGATGCTCGGGCACAGCAAGGTCTCCACGACCGTTGACCGCTACGTGAGGCCGCTAGAGGCTGCCCAGGAGGCGGCAAGCGCCCTTCTGTCCGACGCGGTGCGCCCGAGCGCCCGGTAGAAGCTAGCATGTTATTAACTCCCGAAAAACTCCCGAAATTATGCCCCGTTTTCCCCCGTTTTCCCCCGTTTTCCCGAAAATCCCCATTTTTTCGTGGAAATGAAAAATGCCCAAAACTAGGGCATCTACCTGCGGAAACTCTGGAGCCAATGACAGGATTTGAACCTGCAACCGCCTGATTACAAATCAGATGCGCTACCGTTGCGCCACATTGGCTCGTGGCACATAGTTTAGCGCACCTCGAGCGTCTTTGCCACAACGGTGCCGCGGCTCGTACACGGCTCACCGTTAGCTGCAGCGTCGCAGCCATTCGTACATGATGGCGGTCGCCGCCTGGGCCACATTCAGTGACTGGGTAAAGCCGCGTTGGGGCAGTTTGAACTCAAAGTCGCAGGTTTCACGCACCAAACGGGAAAGCCCGTTATCCTCCGCACCTAAGACCACCACCAGCCGACCTTCCAGCGGCGAGGCCCAGATGTCCTGTGCGGCCTCCTGGTGCGCGCCGCCAACCCAAAAGCCCTCGTCTTTGAGGCGCTTGAGCGACTCCACGAGGTTGGGCTCGCGGGCGACCTTGAGGTAGTCGATGGCGCCGGCCGACGTGCGGTAGACCGCGTCGTTTACCGCCACGGAGCGCTTTTTGGGGATGACGATGCCCGTCGCGCCAACCACCTCGGCGCTGCGCACCACGGCGCCAAAATTGCCGACGTCGGTGATGTGGTCGAGCGCGACGATCAGCGCCTGCTCCTTGCCGCGGGCCAGCGCGATCAGGTCGAAGAGCGTCGCGTACTCGTAGGAGTAGGGCGCGTCGTCAAACAGCTTGCTCTGCTGGCGCCAGTCGCTCATTTCTGCACCACGCGGGCACCGCTGGCGGTGTCCTCGATGACCAATCCGAGGGCGGCCAGACGGTCGCGGACGGCGTCGGCGCGCGGCCAGTCTTTGGCGGCGCGGGCCTCGGCGCGAACGGCCAGCAGGGCGTCTACGGCCTCGGCGGCGTTGGTGCCGGGGTAGGCGGCCAGCTCGCGAGCCAGAGTTAGGACTTCGGGGGGATAGGCCGCGTCCGCCTCCACAACTTTTAAGCTGACGCCAAGGACCGACAAAAGCTCGATGATGGTTGCCAGCGCCTCGTCTACCGCGCGATGGTGGGTATCGCCACGGATGCCGTTTTGGACGCTGGCGTTGCTGGCGGTGACCAGCTCAAAGACCGCGGCCACGGCGGCGGCGGTGTTAAAGTCGTCGTCCATCGCCTCGGCAAACTGCTGGCGGGCCTGCTCGGTTTTGGCCAGCAGGTCGGCGGTCCAGCTGACGTTGGTGTCGGAGATGTCGTTGGGCGCGCTGGGTACGCCGGCCGTACTTTTGAGCACCCAGCTGAGGTTGCGGATGGCGCTTTCCACGCGCTCCAGGGCGGCGGTGGCCTCCTGCAGGCGCTCGACCGAATAGTCAAAGGGCGAGCGGTAATGGGTCTGAAGCATCAGCAGGCGCAGGGCCTGGGGGCGCACCTGTTGCAAAACGTCCTTCAGCAGCAGGTAGTTGCCCTCGCTTTTGGCCATCTTCTCTTTGTTGATGGTCAGCATGCCGCCGTGCAGCCAGTAATTGGCAAAGCCTTTGTGAGAGCAGGCGTCGCTTTGGGCCAGCTCGTTTTCGTGGTGCGGAAAGACCAGGTCGTCGCCGCCGGCGTGGATGTCAAAGGGCAGGCCGAGGTAGCGCGAGCTCATCGCCGAGCACTCGATGTGCCAGCCCGGACGCCCCGCGCCCCAGGGCGACTCCCAGGCCGGCTCGCCCGGCTTTGCGGCCTTCCAGAGGGCAAAATCCAGCGGGTCGCGCTTGCGCTCGTCGGCCTCTACGCGCGCGCCGCTGAGCAACTGCTCCACGTCGCGGCCCGAAAGCTGGCCATAGGGTTGATAGGAGCGCACCGCAAAATAGACGTTACCGTCAACAACATAGGCGTGATCCTGCTCAATCAGGCAGCTGATGACCTCCAGCATCGCCGGAATCTCCTCGGTCGCCCGCGGCCGAATGCTTGGATCCTTCACGCCCAGATCGCGCATCACCGCGATGAAGGCCTCGGAGTAATCGGCGGCCACCTCGGCGGCGCTGCGGCCCTCCTGGTGGGCGCGGTTGATTATCTTGTCGTCCACGTCGGTCAGGTTCTGCACGTAGGTGACCTGATAGCCGGAGTACTCAAGATAGCGTCGGATAACATCAAAGCTCAGGAAGGTGCGGGCGTTGCCGATGTGGATGTCGTTGTAGACGGTTGGCCCGCAGATGTAAAAGCCCACCTTGCCAGCCGTGACGGGAACGAACTCCTGCTTGCGGCGGGTCAGCGTGTTGTAGATTCTCAGTGGCATGTCACTCGCTTTCGTTCGGGATGGGCGGCAGCAACGTTACTGTTCATGCGGGGTAGAAAGTGGGACGGAAACAGGGCCCTACAACCAGTACCTATTGCACTG
>JAISMZ010000263.1 GCA_031276475.1 Coriobacteriales bacterium | reverse complement strand
CAACTCGATCGGCCTGCAAAATCCCGGCGTGGAGGCCTTCTGCGCCAGCGAGCTGCCCTGGCTTGCCGCCCAGGACGTCCCCGTAATCGTCAATGTCTGCGGCCACTCCAAATCCCAATACGTAGAGGTGCTCAGGCGCCTGCTTGTGGAGGATGACGTGGCCGCCTTTGAGCTGAACATCTCCTGTCCCAATGTCGACTGCGGCGGCATCAGCTTTGGCAGCGACGCCGCGCGCGCCGAGTCTCTGGTGGCCGCCTGCCGCGAGGCCATGGCGGGGGATAGTCGGCCGCTTATCGTCAAGCTGACCCCCAATGTCACCGACATCACCGAGGTTGCGCGGGCCTGCGAGAGCGCCGGTGCCGACGCGCTGTCGCTGATCAACACCGTCGCTGGCATGGCCGTCGATCTGCGCCGCCGCGAGTCGGTCTTCAGGCGTGGAGTTGCAGGCCTTTCTGGGCCGGCCATCAAACCGGTTGCGCTTTACGCCGTATTCAGGGTGCATCAGGCTGTGCAGCTGCCCCTGCTCGGCGTCGGCGGCATCACCAGCGGTGAGGACGCCATCGAGTTTCTGCTGGCCGGGGCAACCGCCGTTGCCGTGGGCAGTGCGAGTTTCAACGACCCCTTTGCTGCTCTCCGCATCATCGGAGAGATCGAGCGCTGGTGCGAGGAAAACGACGTTTTTAACGTTAACGAGCTGATTGGAACCCTGAGATAAGGCCCGGGAGCGGTGTTTTATGTGCACTGGGCCTTAAAATAACCGTTCCCGGCCGCCGTGAGCTTGTAACAGGGGAGTAAAAACCCTATAATTCACAGGCAGTTGTTACCAATCGATAGGAGCGAACATGGCATTGCCACAACTATCCGAAGAGGCGCGTAAGGAAGCACTGAAGAAAGCCGCCGCTGCTCGCAGCGCTCGCGCCGAACTCAGGCAGAAGATCAAGGAAGGTAAGATTTCCGTCAAGAAGATCCTCGAGACTGAGGGGGACGCGGTCATCGATAAGCTCAAGGTTTCAGTGCTCGTCGAGTCTTTGCCCGGTTATGGCAAGGCCAAGGCCGCCAAGCTGCTGGACGAGATTGGGATCTCCGAGACCCGTCGCGTTAAGGGTCTGGGCTCCAAGCAGCGCGCCGCCCTGCTGGAGCGTCTCTCCTGACGCACGGCGCACATTTGCGACCTGCGGGCGCGCCCGATCTGCGCCCTCGCGCCTGAACGTATGCGAAGCGGAACCCTGTTCATCATCTCTGGCCCTTCCGGTGCAGGAAAGGGTACTTTGGTGAGCAGGGTTCTCGCCAGCGTGGAGGGGCTGCAACTGAGCATCTCCGCGACCACGCGCCCGCCGCGGGCCGGCGAGCGTGATGGCCGGGAGTACTATTTCTTCTCCGAGAAGCACTTTGATGAGCTTGTAGCGCAGGATGGCTTTTTGGAGTGGGCCGAGGTTCATGGCAATCGCTACGGCACCCCGCGGGCGCAAGCCGAGCAACTGCTGGCCCGTGGCGCCGACCTGATCTTGGAGATTGACGTCCAGGGTCGCGAGCAGATTGTCGCGCGTTGGCCCGAGGCGGTCTCGATATTCGTGGCGCCGCCTTCTCTGGACGAGCTGGAGCGCCGGCTGCGCCATCGTGGCTGCGAGGACGAGCCGGCGATCCAAAGGCGTCTGGGCAATGCCCGCTCAGAGATGGAGAAGGCCGAGCTTTACGACCATCGGGTGATTAACGACAATCTGCAACGTGCGGCCGATGAACTGGAGAAGATCATCCGCAGCTACCGGCCAGATGCCCAGGGATTACGGAGCGGCGCTTTTTAGCGCTGCGGAATGGAATGAGAAGATGTCACTGATGCAACCATCCATTGACGAACTGCTGGAAAAGACCGACAACGACAAATACCTGCTCTGTGCTGTGGCCTCTAAGCGCTCGCGCGACATCAACGAGATGATGCGCGGCCAGCGCAACCGGGCCATCGCCCTGCAGTCGGCCACCCAGATTGCCCAGCTGGCCGGGCGCAAGCCGCTGTCGCTGGCGATGGAGGAGATCGACCGCGCCGAGATTGGCTACAATCACGAGCATTTTGTTGAGGCCCGCGATTAGTGTGGTCAGCGATGCTCTGGGAGTGGGGGAGTACGTGCCGGCACCTGGGGACGCCGGCGCGGCCGCAGGAGCTGCAACCACGGGTGCCGCCGCCGCAGACGCTGCGACTGCGGGTGCTACGGCTCGCGAGACCTTTGTCTGCCTGGTGCACTACCATGAGCTGGGGCTGAAGGGGCGCAACCGGGCTAGCTTTGAGCGACAGCTGAACAACAACATTAAGGCCGCGCTGGCAAAGCGCCCGGAGCTTTGCGTCTTGGGCGCCGCGCCCAGGGTGCGCAGGATCTCTGGCCGCGAGCTTATCAGCGCCGCATCCTACGAGCAGGCGTTGCTGATAGCAGACCTGATCCGTCGGATTCCCGGTGTTGCCAAAGTCTCCTGCGCCTGCGTCTGCGTTCGCGAGATGGCGGCGATCGGTGACGCGGCCTGCCGCTGCCTGCAGCGCGCCGAGCCCTTTGCGAGCTTTAAGGTCAGTGCCCGACGGGCGCATACCGACTTTCCCCTTAACAGCATGCAGATAAACGAGCAGGTCGGTGCCTGTCTCTGCGAGCAGTTTCCCGAGAAGAAGGTGCAGATGCGCTATCCGGACGTCACGGTCCATGTTGAGGTAATCGAGGGCAACGCCTACCTCTATACACAGAGCTTTAAAGGTATCGGCGGCCTGCCGGCCGGCAGTGCTGGTGCGGTGGTATCCCTGCTCAGCGCCGGCATCGATTCGCCGGTGGCCACCTGGCAGCTCATCCGCCGCGGCGCTCGCGTGCATGCCCTGCATTTCTCTGGTGCGCCCGAGACGACGGATGTCTCGGTGCATCTGGTGCGACGTATTGCTGAGCTCTTGCAACCGACCGGCGGCCTGGCCAGCCTGGCGGTGGTCGCCTTTGGCGGCTACCAGCGACAGATCGCCCTGAGCGTGCCCGAGAGACTGCGCGTCGTCTTTTACCGGCGACTGATGTATGCCGTTGCCTGCGACTATGCCGTGCGCGTCGGCGCCAAGGCTCTGGTAACCGGTGAGTCACTGGGCCAGGTTGCCTCGCAGACCCTCGACAACATCCGCGCCACCGACGCAGTGGCCAGCCTGCCGGTGCTGCGTCCGCTGATCGGCAGCGACAAGCAGGAGATAGTCAACTGGGCCGAGGAGCTGGGGACCTTTGCCATCTCAACGCGCAGCCACGACGACTGCTGTACGCTGTTC
>JAISMZ010000260.1 GCA_031276475.1 Coriobacteriales bacterium | reverse complement strand
CAAGCCGGAGAAGTACTCGATGTCACCGCGTACACGCCGCGTCGTTGCGGCGCTGGCTCCCGCTGCCTTAGCGTAGTCTGGCCAATGCGCGGCAACCGCCCTGATGTTTTGGATGATGCCAATCGGGTCGGAGACGTTAAAGCGCCGAGCCACCTGCAGCAGGTCGGCTGCCGTTATGCTGGCAAACCGGCCATTAACCGACATCAGGTGGCGGCTGACCCAGTAACTGTCCGCTCGATAGGCGTGGGTCAGGTCGTAGGCCGGCGCCAGCCGCCATTGTCCCTGGGCGTCCATCATCAACGAGTGGTTTTTTGTGTGGTCGTCGCAGTTTGCCATGCAGACGTTGAATACCATTCGCGTGAATGCCTGGTCGATGGCCTGATAGCCCAGCCCCAAGCGCTCGATGGTCAGGAAAAGCTGACTGTAGTCATGGGTGCCAACCTGGTTGAAGTCCAACTCAGCCATTGCGCAAAGCGTCTGGATATGGAGTTTGCCGCTTGCCGGAGGCGCTTCGCCCTCCTCCACAACAGGGGCACCTGGGCCGCCTGTCACGCGGTCAAAGCGCTGGGTCATAAAGTGGGCACGTCCGGCAGCTTCGTAGAGCTGGCAGGGCGACATGAGTATGCCGCAGTCGCGCGCCATAGTGGCATACGCATACTCGACGCGCCCATATTCAGGGTCATGCCCGGTATTGTCCACATCTGCGGTGTCGAACTTTATCAGCCAATGGCGATAGCCCTCGGGCAGCTCAAACTGGCCGGAGATGAAGCGGTCGGCGCTCGGGTTGTAGCCAACCACGGCTTTGGCCCGCGCACCTCCGGCACTGGTTCCCACCGCGATAAGCTGCGAGAGCTCCGGGTAGGCTTCTGCGCTCAGCGACGTCTTAACGTGTGCCGCTGCCTGCGGAGAGTCCCCATGCAGATCCACCGTTGTGGCGCGGCGTGCCTGAGCTACCAGTTCGTTCATCTGAAGAGCGCTCGGCACCGGCTCGCCCTGTTGCAGCGGGGGGACGAACTCCAGCGCACCCATCGCCCTGTTGCCCAGATAGGCCAGGCGGTCAAGGACGCTTACCCGGTCGCGCTGGACGCCGTGCGCAGCCATCCAGCTGTCAATCAGGGCATTGCCAAAGGCATCCGGCAGAGAATCTGCTATGCATGAAGGCAATCTTGAGAAGGTCGCGACCGGCAAATTGGGGAAGATGAAGACGCGAGCCGGGTCGAGCGGCATCGTCAGCGGCGCAATCTGCAGGCCTCGCTGAGCGAAGTCGGGATAATACTGAAACGCGTAAAAGCCTGTCTCAGGGTCAAGGGCCAGCGCACCGACCTTCTCGTTCCAACAACGGACCTCAATGCTGCGCGTGGGTTTATACCCCTGTTTCATGACGGCAGCACCCCTTCGCCCGTTGGCTTTCTGCGCTTACGGCTGGCCCGCATCGGCGGACGTTGCTCGTTGTGCACGGCCAGAGGGCTGATGGATGGCTGCGGCGCTAATTGCTCAAGCCAGTCAGCCTGCCTGAGCACCTGGAGCACCTTGATAAGAGTCTGCAGTGACGAGCCCTTGCCGTTCTCCAGGCGGGTAATTGTGGGGACGCTCAGTTGCGCGCGGCTTGCTAGCTCCTCCTGGCGCATATCCATATCCAGGCGGGCCCGCCTGACGCGCTGGCCGATGAACTGCTCCCATTCTTCGCTGTCCCGGTACAAGGTGGCTCCTTGCTCAGATCATTAAGTCATCTAATTTCTTTAGTTATTATAGAGAACTGGGGTTTACTTGTCAATTTTTTTAAGCTACGCTTCTGACATGCAGCGGCAAAGCGAGCGCCCGCCGCCGGGTCAGGCTGTGCTATCATGGGCAGTGCAGCTTAAAGAGGGACGAGGCATAGTTGCGTGACTACCGCGCCGCCGCCAAACCGCCGTCCGTCAAGCGCGACGCGTACCCGCAGGAGGCACCGTGGAAGCTCTGCCCTGGTTTTGGATCTGGATCGTACTGGCCGCCGCACTTTGCGTTGGCGAGATGCTGACGATGTCGTTTTTCATGCTGCCGTTTGCCGCCGGTGCCGCGGTGGCCGCCGTCGCCTGCGTCCTGGGAGCACCGCTGTGGCTACAGTTCGCCCTGCTCATCGCGGTGAGCATCATCGCGCTGGCCGTCCTGCGCCCGCTGGCCAGTCGTATCACTAAAAACAATGTGGAGAAGGCCGGGGTCGACCGGCTGATCGGCAGCACTGGTGTTGTTATCGCCAGCGGCGTTGACGCCGCTGCTGCCGCCGGCGCCGTCGCCACAGCAGCCGCCGGCGCCGTCGCAGACACAGCCACAGACGCCAGCCCCGCCGGCGCCGCACGCGATAAACAGGAGTTTCGCGTGCTGGTGCAGCGCGACGAATGGAACGCTCTGAGCGACGATGGTGCGGTGCTGCCCGCAGATACCAGAGTCGAGGTGCTGCGCGTTGAGGGCACCCATCTGATCGTTAAGCCCGTCGGCCAGCAGCAGCCCGCCGTGGCCACGCAGCCCGCTGACCAACCGCAGCCCACCGCAGCCACGCAGCCCAGCGGCTCGCAAGCCGCCGCCCAACAGCAGCCCGCCAACGCACAGCCCGCCGCCCCTGCTACCCCCCAATCCTAGCCCACCAGTTCACCACCGACAAAGGAGTAAGCATGGACTTCGTCGATACGCTCAGCACCATCTCGGTCCTCGGAATCATCATCGTCGTCGTCATTTTGATCTTCGCGATTAGGGCGATTCGCATCATCCGCCCCTACGAGCGCGGCGTCGTTGAGCGTCTGGGCAAATACCAGCGCACCTGGGATCCCGGCCTGCATCTGCTGATCCCCTTCCTCGACCGCGTAACCAAGGTTGATATGCGCGAAAACGTCGTGGACGTGCCGCCGCAAGAAGTGATCACCAAGGACAACGTCGCCGTAACCGTAGACGCCGTGGTCTACTACGAGGCCACCGATCCCTTCAAACTGATCTACAACGTCACCAACTTCTACCTTGCCGCCACCAAACTGGCGCAGACCAACCTGCGTAACGTGATTGGCGAGATGCAGCTGGACGAATCGCTGACCAGCCGCGAGAAGATCAACGTCACCCTGCGCAACATCCTCGACGACGCCACCGACAAATGGGGCGTGCGCGTGGTGCGCGTGGAGTTGCAGCGCATTGAGCCGCCGGCTGACGTGACCCAGGCGATGCACCGGCAGATGAAGGCCGAACGTGACCGCCGGGCGATGATCCTCGAGGCCGAGGGCGACAAGACCGCCGCCATCGAGCGCGCCGAGGGCACCAAGCAAAGCGCCATCCTCGAGGCCGAAGGCCGCGCCACCGCCATCAAATCGATCGCCGATGCCGAGCGAACCCAAAAGATTCTCATCGCCGAGGGCGAGGCCCAGGCGATCCGCAACGTCTTTGGCGCCATCCACGACGGCAAGCCAACCGACGACCTGCTGGCCATCCGCTACATAGACGCCCTGCGCTTCATTGCCAACGGCAACGCCACGAAGATCTTCATGCCGCTGGAGCTTCAGGGCCTGGGCAACGTCGTCGCCTCCGCCGGCGAGATATTCAAGAGCAGCCAGGAGGACGCAGCCACCACGGCCACCACGACCGCTGCCGGAAAGCCGTAAATCCGCAGGCGCCTGCCGGACAATCCGGAGTCTGCCGCCATAGAGTTCTGTAGCCGAAGCTACTGTAACATATGTTACAATAATTACATATCCTCAATTGACAGGCCCCCGTATTCGATGTGATAACCACTCAGGCTATTCAGCAGTTTTTTGGCCTTGTGTGGCAGACTTCCTGCCCTCAGCCTTTTTGGGCTCAACTTTACTTCGAATATCACGGCGCGCTTGCCATCTTCATTCAAGGCTACTATATCAAGC
>JAISMZ010000243.1 GCA_031276475.1 Coriobacteriales bacterium | reverse complement strand
ATACGGCGATACGACCATTGAGGTAAAAAAACAGCAGGGTACTGCCTCAGGCTTCGCTATCGGTAGCAGAAAAATACTGGACATCAATGAAGAACTTTACTGATAATTGCCGCATGAAGAACAAAACGTACCGGGACTACTTTCTTAGCGAAGAGGCATATGCACGCAATAAAGCCAAAGCCGATAAGAGAATCCAAACCTATGACAAAGCATACATGAGCAACTCAAAATGGAAGAAATTATTCTCGGCACTGTTTGCAAACGCTGATGTAGTAAAGCACTGCGAGGTGATAGACTTTTTTGGCAGTTCAGCAACAACAATTAAAACGGATTTGGGGGACATCGAACCTGAAAAATATATCCATAATGACTGTATCGATACCATGCTGCTCAGGAAAGGGGAGCACCCGGTGAGCTTCAGGGAAATAGAGTATTTGGAGTTTAGAAAACACGGGCGAAATGAGGAGGCAAAAGAAGGGGGGAGTGAGAAGGGATTGTCAGAACAAGATCTGGGCAAAATAAAGGAAGCGATAGAAAAGACTGGGCGCTATGAATGGGAAGTGACGGAAGAATATATAAGGATTCTTGGGTATAACCAGTAACGAGGAGAGATACTGCTGCATGCTGGTCAACGCTATGCCATGAAAGAAGAAAGCCCGGGATAACGTCAGTTCAGATCATAGTATTTACAGAGGTGCCAAACCGAATCGATCTTGATATTTTTCAGCATCAAGGAAGCACCAAGCGAGCAGGAAAACTTATTTCTAGCGGTTCCCTGCCCGGCGCAGGAAGGGTTGCCCCACTGGTGTTTTGCATGAACTCCAGGTAGCCGTTGCTGCGACCCATGCGGCAGATCGCAGGGCTTTGAG
Organism: Coriobacteriales bacterium; assembly: GCA_031276475.1. GTDB lineage: Bacteria > Actinomycetota > Coriobacteriia > Coriobacteriales > UBA8131 > JAISMZ01. Next base: position 4,936 of record JAISMZ010000243.1, on the reverse strand, counting down.
GGAGTCTGCTCATTTTGCCGCAATAAAACGAACCGGAGGCACTATCAGGAAATGTTGGATATCGAGATAGATGCCGCCACCGATGCCACCAGCGCCAACGTGCGAACAACGGAAAAGTTTGAAAAACACATTCCTGTCTGCTCCAACTGCGGCACCGCAAGCGAAAGGGTTATCGTGCGTCCTGGCTAGTGCGAATAGAAACGATGAAAGTGCTGTTAAGCTAAACAGGATGACAAAATCGTACCGTCCCTTTTGTCACTCTTTTGTCGCTCTCGGCCTATCCCGCCAGCGCCTGGGCAATGTCGGCTTTGAGGTCGTCTACGTGCTCGAGGCCGACGGAAAGGCGCAGACAGGCGTCGGTGATGCCCATCTGGGCACGCAGATCCGCGGGGATTGAGGCGTGGGTCATCGTTGCCGGGTGGCAGATCAGTGACTCTACGGCGCCGAGGCTTTCCGCGAGGGTTATCAGGTTCAGGCGCTGGGCGAACTTCTCCACATCTTTGCCTTCTGTCAGCTCAAAGGCCAGCAGGGCACCGGCGCCGGAGGCCTGGCGCTGCTGCAGGGCGAAACCGGGGTGTTCGGGCAGACCGGGGTAGATGACGCGGGCTATCTGGGGCTGTTCTTGCAGCCAGCGCGCCAGCTCGCCGGCGGAGGCAACCTGGCGGTCGAGGCGTACGGCCAGGGTCTTGATGCCGCGCACGAGCAGATAGGAGTCAAAGGGGGAAAGCACGCCGCCCGTGGAGTATTGGATGAAGTGCAGGCGCTGGTGCAGATCTTTGTCGCGCACAGCCACCAGTCCGGCTAAGACGTCGGAATGGCCGCCGAGGTATTTGGTGGCCGAATGAACGACGATGTCGGCACCCAGCTTTAGGGGGCGTTGCAGCCAGGGGGTGAGAAAGGTGTTGTCGACGATTGCCAGCGCGCCGTGGGCGTGGGCGATATCGGCCAGCGCGGCGATGTCGGCGACGCTGAGCAGCGGATTGGTGGGGGACTCAAAGAAGAGGGCGGCCGCGTGTCGGGGCTGATGGGACGACGGCGTGGAGCCAGCCCGCCTGCCTGTCGCGCCGTCCGCCGCTGCGCCTCCGTCTGCGCCGTCCGCCGCATCGCCGCCGCCCGCCGTGCCCGCCGCCGTGTTGCCGCCCTCCTGGGAGAAGGCGGCCGCCACGGCGCTGGGGTCGCAGACGTCCACGAAGCGGTAGCCCAGCCCGTAGCGTTTGAAGTAGCGGTCGAGGATGCGAAAGCTGCCGCCGTAGATGTTGGTGGGTATCAGCAGTTCGTCGCCGGGGTTAAACAGTGAGAGCACCGCGGTTATCGCCGCCATGCCGGAGGCGAAGGCCAGGCCGCCCACACCGCCTTCCAGTGCCGCTATCTGGTCTTCCACCACCTGGCGCGAGGGGTTGCCGCCGCGGGAGTAGTCATAGCGTATCGGTTGACCAAAGGCCTCCTGCGCGTAGGTGGTGGTTAGGTGGATGGGCGCAACAACATCGCCAAAGCGCGGGTCGCCGTCGCCGGCGGGATGTATCAGCTGGGACTCCAAGTGTCTGCTCACGAGTACTCCTTTATCGGTGAAGGTGCGATGAAGGAGCAATTGTATCAAACATATAAGTAACTATCAATTGAAAATCCGGTGCCTCACAGCTTCACAGTCTTATCGCAAACTTCAAAGATGGTGAATCAGTCCCGCTGACACTGACGGTAAAGCGCGAAGCGCCGCCAGCACCCACACCCGACCCCAACTCCAACGGCAAGACACCCCAGACCGGCGACGCCCTTCTCCCAGGCCTTGCGCTCGTGGCCCGTCCTTCACCCAAGTTACAATCATATTAAACATATAAGAAAACTAAATTTGTAACTTGACAGCTCGTGCCGTGAGTTCTATGATGTATGTCGATTTACAATAAAACTTATAAGAATAGTAAACAATAAGGAGGCAGAGCAGGCGTCAGCCTGAAATACACACCATGTCGCAAACTGTGGTAGAACAAACGACAGCCCAGCCGGCCCCAACTCAACTGCCTGCTACCCAGCGGAGCACGAACCAACCGCCCGCTGCCTGTCCGGCTGCGGCTCGCCCCTACGAGCATATCACCGAGCTTATCGGCAACACGCCGCTGCTCAGGCTGGGGCATCTGGGGCTGCCCAGGCAGATCGCCCTGTATGCCAAGCTGGAGTGCTGGAACCCCGGCGGCTCGGTTAAAGACCGCACGGCGATGGCGATGATCGAGGCCGCCGAGCGGGCGGGGTATTTGCACGCAGGCGATACGATAGTTGAGGGAACGGCCGGCAACATGGGGCTGGGGATAGCCGTCGCGGCGCTGGGACGGGGTTATCGCGTGATCTTTGTGGTGCCGCTGAAGTTCTCTGCAGAAAAACAGACACTGATGCGAGCCCTTGGTGCCGAGGTGATAAACACTTCGCGCGACGAGGGTATGCTCGGTGCCTGCCGCAAGGCCGATGAGCTGCTGGCCGAGATCCCCGGTGCCGTGTCGCTGCGGCAGTTTGAGAACCCTAACAATCCGCGCGCCCACTACGAGGCGACCGGCCCGGAGATCTACCAGGCGCTGGGCGGGCAGGTTGACCACTTTGTCGCCGGTGCCGGCTCCGGCGGTACCTACAGCGGCATCGCCCGCTACCTTAAGGAGCAGGATCTGCGCATCCACTGCGTGCTCGCCGACCCCGTGGGCTCGCTGCTTGGTGGCGGCTGCGATCACAGCGACTATGACATCGAGGGCATTGGTAACGACTTTGTGCCTGCGACGATGGACGTCTCGCTGGTGGATGATGTGATAAAGGTGCGCGACTGTGACGCGCTGGCCACCGTGCGCCTGCTGGCCAGCCGCGAAGGGCTGGTGGTGGGCAGCTCGTCAGGCGCGGCGGTCTGGGCCGCGCTGCAACTGGCGGAGTCGCTCAAGGATCTGCAGCAGCGGGTGAATATCGTCACGGTCCTGCCGGATCGCGGTGACCGTTACTTCTCCAAACATCTCTATTTGGATGGAGAGGGGATTTAGATGGCCGCCGACGAGGCGATAACCACGCCCCGGTCGACGGGCAGCGCCCGGGCCGACGAGGCGATAACCACGCCCCGGCCGACGGGCAGCGCCCGGGCCGGCTCGACCGCCGTTTTCAGCGACCGCCCCGCAAAGATCAGGGTCAAGGGCGTGGCGCTGTCGTATCGCAATAACACCAGCAGCACCGCCGTCCTCAGCGACCTTTCCTTTGACGTTGCCGAAGGCGAGTTCGTCTCGCTGATCGGCGCCTCCGGCTGCGGCAAATCCACGACGCTGAGCCTGCTCGCCGGCCTGCGGATGCCCGATTCAGGCGAGGTGCACATCGACGGCGTGCCCGTCACCGGTACGGGCAAGGATCGCAGCGTGGTGTTTCAGCACTACGCGCTGTTTCCCTGGATGCGCGCGCGGCGCAACGTCGAGTTTGGCATCCGCCAGGTAAGCGACGCCCCCAAGCGCGAGATCGCGGCCAAGGCGGCCTACTACCTGAAGCGCGTCGGCCTGGAGGGCAAGGAGGCGCTCTATCCTCACCAGCTCTCCGGCGGCATGCAGCAGCGGGTGGCCATCGCCCGGGCGCTGGCAATGGAGACCGAGATATTGCTGATGGATGAGCCCTTTGGTGCGGTGGACGCCAAGACCCGCGTGGTTTTGCAGGATTTGCTGCTGGAGCTGTTGCAGGAGCAGGAACGCAAGCGCACCGTGGTTTTTGTGACCCACGACATCGACGAGGCGCTGCTGCTTTCTGACCGCGTGCTGTTCATGAACGCCCAGCGGATCAGCAAGGTCATCGAGGTGCCCTTTGAGCATCCCAAGAAACGTCACGAGATAGCCCAGACCCTCGTCTACCGTGAGCTGCGCAAGGAGATATTCGATATGTTTTATGAGGACGAAGGAGAATACCTTGCCTCAGGCATCTGAAACCTCCGCCCTCGCGCGCCTCTCGCGAGTCAACCTGGTGCGCTATCTGCCGCAGCTGATCATCCTGGCGCTGCTCGGGCTGGCCTGGTCGCTGTACGGTGCCCTCACCGGCGGCAGCTTCCTTTTGCCCCGCCCCGACGAGGTCGTAGAGGTTCTCGGTGCCGACTTTGCCAAAATCTTTGAGTCGATAGGCGCCTCTGGGTTGCTGCTTGGCCTGTCCTCGCTGATTGCCCTGGTGCTCGGCGTGCTGATGGGGATGCTCTGCGGCCAGTTTGAGCGCCTGAAGGGTGCGGTGCTGCCGATAGCGCGGGTACTGGCCCCCATCCCCTCGCTGATCTACGCGCCCTATGCCGTGGCCATCGTCGGCGATTTTTTCTGGGCGGCGGTCTTCGTCATTGCCAGTGGACTGTTCTGGCCGGTGCTGTTTAACACCGTCAACGCCATCGAGGACATCAGCGACGAGTTAATCAACAGCGCGCGGACCCTCAATCTGCCCACCCGCACGATGTTTGCCTGGGTGATGCTGCCGCACTGCCTGCCCTACCTCTTCAACACGCTCTCGGTGCAGGTCTCCAATGCTTTTCTGCTGCTGGTCGGCGCCGAGATGATGGGCATGCGCTCGGGCGTTGGCTGGTACGTGAAATACTGGGCCGACTACTCCAACTTCACCACGGTCTTTGCCGGCATCGTCGTGATCGCCGTCATTGTCTTTGTAGTAAATATACTTTTGGAGAAGTTCCGCGACCGGGTGCTGTCATGGAAGTAAAGACCTGGACGCTGACCCAGGGGCACTGGCGAATGCCCCGTCCCATGCAAGCCAGTAATTGTCCGTTTTAAGATTAACCTGTGGAGGAAACCATGCGTAAAGAGATCGTAGTACCCCGCCCGCTCCTTGACCGTCGCCGCTTCTTGAAGGTACTCGGCGCCGCCGGCGTACTGGCCGGCTCCGGCTCGCTTCTCACTGCCTGCGGCTCCGGCGGCTCCAGCAGCTCCGGCTCCGGCGCCGCCGGCGC
>JAISMZ010000193.1 GCA_031276475.1 Coriobacteriales bacterium | reverse complement strand
AACGAGAAATTCTCCATGGATCCATCCTACGCTGCGGCGATCCGCCGTGTCTTTGTACAGTGGTACCGCGACGGACTTATCTATCGCGGCCACCGGATCATCAACTGGTGCCCGCGTTGCACTACCGCTCTGGCTGACGATGAGGTAAAACATACCGACGAGGTCGGCCATCTCTGGCATCTGCGCTATCCCCTGGTCACGCCTGTGGATGGCCGGGAGTACCTGGTTGTGGCCACCACCCGTCCCGAGACGATGCTCGGCGACACCGGCGTGGCCGTAAACCCCCATGACGAGCGCTACCAGGCTCTGCTGGCCGCAGGTGCAAAAATCCGTCTGCCGCTGACGGGGCGCGTCGTCCCGCTGGTCGGGGATGATTACGTGGACGCCGACTTTGGCACGGGTGTTGTGAAGGTCACGCCGGCCCACGACGCCAATGACTTCGAGATTGGCCAGCGCCATGACCTTGAACAGATAAACATCTTTGACGAGTATGCCATCGTCAACGAGAACGGCGGCCGCTTTGCCGGCATGACCCGCTACGAGGCTCGCGAGGCGGTCGTTGCGGCTCTTCAGGAAGAGGGGCTTTTGGCGACTGTTGAGGAGCACGAACACGCTGTGGGGCACTGTTATCGCTGCGACAGCACCATCGAGCCCTGGGCATCGGAGCAGTGGTTTGTCGCGATGCGGCCTTTGGCTGAACCGGCGTTGAATGCGGTACGCGAGGGCCGGGTGCTTTTTCATCCGCGCCGCTGGGAGAATATCTATTTTCATTGGATGGAAAACATCCGCGACTGGTGCATATCCCGCCAGCTCTGGTGGGGGCATCGGATCCCGGTGTTTTACTGCGACGCCTGCGGTTGGACTGACGCTTCCGAGACCGACGTTACGCTCTGCCCGCACTGCGGCGCTGCCACTCGTCAGGACGAAGATGTGCTGGATACCTGGTTCTCATCACAGCTCTGGCCCTTTGCGACGGCTGACTGGCCAACTCCTGACTCCGTGGTGGCCCTGGCCCGCTATTATCCCACGCAGGTGCTTTCTACCGCCCGCGACATTATCTTTCTCTGGGTGGCCCGGATGGTCATCTCATCGCTGTACTTCATGGATGGTGAGGTGCCCTTCCGCGATGTAATCATCCACCCGACGGTACTTGATAAACAGGGTAACATCATGTCAAAGTCGCGTGGTAATGGCGTCGACCCGATGGAGCTTATTGGCGTCTATGGTGCTGATGCCATGCGCTTCGGGCTGGCGATGCAGGTCACGGGCTCGCAGGACTTAAAGTTTGACCGCGAGAAGCTGGCGATCTATCGTAACTTTGCCACAAAGATCCACAATGCCGCCCGCTTTGTGTTGATCAACCTGGGCGATTTTGAGGGTGGCGCTGCGGAGGTGGGTGACATCGCGGATACGGCGGATGGCGATGTGGCTGCAACGACGGCGGGCGCCTGTGGCTGCAGTGCGGTTGCGGTTGGTGCCCGTGTCAGGCCCGAGGCGCGCAGTGCCGCCGACCGCTGGATACTCTCGCGTCTGGCCGAGCTGCTCAACGATCAGGAAGACCCCGCGCGCGAAAAGAAGGCTGACAACGCATACAACTTTGGTGCCGAAGCACGGGCGCTTTACGGCTTTTTCTGGAACGAGTTTTGTGACTGGTACATTGAGCTGGCAAAAGGACAGCTTGCCCAAGGCGGCGATGCCCGTGTGGCCACCCAGCGCAACCTCGTCTTTGTGCTCGATATCGCGTTGCGCCTGCTGCATCCCTACATGCCTTTCATCACCGAGAGCATCTGGCAGAGTCTGCCGCACGGCGACAGCAGCCCTTCGCTGATGGTGGCGCGCTGGCCTTTTGCCGGCGAGCTGGACTGCAGGCGGGATCCCCTTGCGGAGCGTGCCATCGGCCTGCTGATCGAGGTGATAGGAGCTGTGCGCTCTACGCGCGCTCGCTACGGACTTTCGCCCAAGGTTACTTTGCGCGTCAGCGCCAAGATCCTCAGCAAACAGGCTGAACTTGACACTGAGTTGCTGCGTGCTCAAAGCGTCCAGATCGAACAGCTTGCTAACATTGAGGGCTTTACGGCAGCAACCGACACGCTCAAGCCCGACCAATCCTCCGTCGTCGTTACGCCGGCGCTGGAAATCTATATCGTTTTGGAGGGTCTGGTTGACTTTGAGGCTGAGCGCCAGCGTTTGACCCGCGAACGCCTGGCGACGCAGACGGTCTTGGAGAAGCTGGAGAAGAAGCTGGCAAATCCTGGCTTTTTAGCCAAGGCGGCCGAGGAAGTGATCGTAAAAACCCGCCAGGAAGCTGCCGAGGCCGCTCGTACGCTCGAGCAGATAGACGCACAGCTTTGAGCATCGCACGGCGCATTGACGTACTGCCGATGACGCCTTTTCTGCGCAAAGTGATCCTGCTCGTAGGATTGGGTTGGCTCTTTGATGCCATGGATCAGGGCATGGTCAGTGGCGTGATTGCATCAATCGGCGTTGACTGGGAGTTGGATACCGCCCAGCTCGGCTTTCTGAGCAGCTCAGGTCTGCTCGGCATGATAGTTGGCGCGGCGCTTTCAGGTATCGCCGCCGATCGCTGGGGGAGACGCACCATCGTCATTTTCACACTTGCGGTGTTTAGCCTGGGCAGTGCCCTCAGCGGCCTGGCGGTGAACTTTGAGATGCTGCTCGTTTGTCGTTTCTTCACAGGATTTGGTCTTGGCGGAGAGCTGCCGGCAGCATCGACGTTGGTCAGCGAGATGTCACCGGTTGCCTCGCGGGGCCGCAACGTTGTCATTCTGGAGAGCTTCTGGGCCTGGGGCTGGATCATCTCCGCCCTCATTGCCTATCTGGCGATACCGCTTTACGGTTGGCGGATCGCCTTTCTAATTGGAGCCATCCCAGCTCTCTTTGCGGCGGTCCTGCGCGTTTTGGTTCCGGAATCGCCGCGCTATCTTGAGAGCAGGGGACGGCACGAACAGGCAGAGCAAATCGTGCGCCAAATGGAGGAGCAGGCCGGGGGAAACGCGCCGTCCTCATCCACAACTGAAGAGAGCGCCACGGCCTTTGCAACCTCACCGCTCGCGGGTTTTAAAAGCCTTTGGAGCAGGCAGCATCTGCGCTCCACCGTAGTGCTCTGGGTGCTCTGGATGGGCATCAACCTCGGTTATTACGGCTTTGTTCTCTGGACACCGTCGCTTTTGATGACCCAGGGCTTCACAATGGTCAAAAGCCTTGAGTTTACGTTGATCATGTGCCTGGCACAGCTTCCCGGTTATCTGCTGGCGGCGATTCTTATCGAGAAGATCGGCCGCAAACCGGCACTGACAATCTTCTTTGCGGGTACTGCGGGAGCCGCCTGGCTGTTTGGGCAGGCCAACAGCGAGGCGCTGATCTTGACCTTTGGTTGCCTGCTTTACTTTTTTGCGCTGGGTGCCTGGGGTTGCGTCTACTCCTACACCCCGGAGCTTTATCCGACCGAGATCCGTGGCGCGGGCACCGGCTGGGCCGCAGCTTTTGGACGAGTGGGAGCCCTTATCGCGCCGATGATCCTGCCGGTTCTCTATGCGTTGTTTGGCACCGAGAACGGCTATACGGGAGTCTTCATGCTCCTGACCGGTGTCTTTCTAATCGTCGCTTTGACCGTTGGCATATTCGGGGAGGAGACCCGGGGCAAGACCCTGGGGCACTAACGCCTTTCAGCCTTCCTCCGATGCGATACTGCGCCTGGTATTTGCCGCCGGTCGCCAAAAAGCATTAATCGGGGCCTCCCAGGTAACCATTTTGAGAAACTGATGCAGGAGGTGTTATACTGTTGGTATGAAGAGACTGACGGTTGTTATCCAGGCAGGCGGAGAGTCACGGCGGATGGGAAGCCCCAAGGCATTGGTGCCGTTTTTGGGTTCCCCCTTATTGTGCCGCAGTCTGAAGCGCTTAGGCCCGATCGCCGACGACTTAATCGTCACCACCAACGACCAGGCCAGCCTGGACTTCCTTTGCAGCCAGGTGACCTTTGACAAGCTGAAGATGTTCAGCGACCTCTACCCCGAGCGCAGCGCCTTAAACGGCCTGCATACAGCTCTGCATTACGCAAAAGGCCACTATGTTGCCGTGGTCGCCTGCGATATGGTCTTTCCCAGCACGGCACTGATTCTGGCCGAGATGGAGGCTTTGGAGAAGACCGGCGCCGATCTGGCTGTCCCGCGCACCAGTCACGGCTATGAGCCCTTCCATGCGGTCTATCGTCGCACCAGCTGCCTACCGCTGGTGCGTGAGGCTTTGGAGGCGGGGGAGCGTCGGGCGGGGGCCTTCTTCCCGGCGGCGAAGGTCATCGAGTTTTCCTCCGAGGATGTGCTGCGCGTCGACCCTCGCGGCGGCGCCTTCGTTAACGTTAACACGCCCGAGGAGCTGGCCAATGTTGAAGGCCGCGTTCGCAGCGGTGAGTTTCCCGAGCGCGTACCCGAGCGCACGGGTCAGACGGCGGGCTGCCAACCAAGCGCCCCCTGCCTTCAGCCACAGCACCGCCAACTTGCCGCCTTCAGCCGCGTTGCTGCCTCCCGGGACGACTCGCGCCTGGTGGTTGGTTCCTGCTCGCTCTGCGGCGGCTGAACTCCCAGCACCGCCTATATCCTATGAGCATTCTGCAAACAGGGCCATGGGGACAAACAGGGCCTGTCCTCATGGCCCTGTTTGTCCCCATGGCTCTTTTTGCCACCGCCTGAACGGGGCAACCTGCCGCCCCGTCATCTTATCAACAATACCGTAACATAACTTGACATAAGCGCACTTAGATTTTATGCTGTACTCTAATTACTGTACGTTCAGAAAAAGGAGTGAACATGGCAAAGATCCTCGGTATCGACCTTGGTACCACTAACTCGGCGATGGCCGTCATGGAGGGCGGCGAGCCGACCATCATCGTTAACGCGGAGGGCGACCGCACGACCCCCAGCGTCGTCGGTTTTCGCAAGGATGGCGAGCGTGTCGTTGGCAAAGCCGCAAAAAACCAGGCGGTCACCAACCCGGAGAACACGGTCTCCTCGATAAAACGCTTTATTGGACGCAACTACTCCGAGACTGACTCGGAGCGCAAGACGGTCTCCTACAGCGTTAAGGGCGGCAAGGACGGCCGCGTTGAGGTGGACATCGACGGCAAGGCCTTCACGCCTGAGGAGATCAGCGCGATGGTCCTGCAAAAGCTCAAGGCCGACGCCGAGAAGTACACCGGTTCAAGCATCACCCAGGCGGTAATCACCGTGCCCGCCTACTTTAACGACTCCCAGCGCCAGGCCACCAAGGATGCCGGCAAGATCGCCGGCCTGGAGGTTCTGCGCATCGTTAACGAGCCCACGGCTGCGGCTTTGGCCTATGGTTTGGATAAGGCCGGGCGCGACGAGAAGATACTGATCTTTGACCTCGGCGGCGGTACTTTTGACGTCTCGATCCTTGAGCTTTCCGAGGGCGTCTTTGAGGTGCTCTCGACCAACGGCGACAATCATCTGGGCGGCGATGACTGGGATCAGCGGATCATCAACTGGCTGGCCGATAAGTTTCAGTCCGACAACGGCATCGACCTGCGCGCCGACAAGATGGCTCTGCAGCGCCTGAAGGAAGCTGCGGAGAAGGCCAAGATGGAGCTTTCCGCCACCCAGCAGGCCAACATCAACCTGCCGTTCATCTCGGCCGACGCCAACGGCCCAAAGCACCTGGACTTCTCGCTGACCCGCGCCGAGTTCGAGCGGATCACCGGCGATCTGCTCCAACGCTGCAAAAAGCCCGTTGAGGCTGCGATTAAAGACGCCGGGCTGTCGCTTGGGGATATCGCTGAGGTGATCCTCGTTGGTGGCTCAACGCGGATGCCGGCCGTCCAGGAGCTGGTCAAGCGCCTGACCGGCAAGGACCCCAACATGAGCGTCAACCCCGACGAGGTTGTGGCTTTGGGCGCGGCCATTCAGGGCGGCGTTTTGGCCGGCGACGTTGAGGGCATCCTGCTGCTCGATGTGACCCCGCTGTCTTTGGGTGTGGAGACGATGGGCGGCGTGATGACCCGGATGATCGAGCGCAACACCACCATCCCCACCAAGAAGACCGAGATCTACTCCACGGCGGCCGACGGCCAGACCTCGGTGGAGATCCACGTGTTGCAAGGCGAGCGCGAGATGGCCGCGGGCAACAAGACGCTGGGCAAGTTCCAGCTGACCGACATCCCGCCGGCGCCGCGCGGCATCCCGCAGATTGAGGTGACCTTTGACATCGACGCCAACGGCATCGTCAACGTCTCGGCCAAGGACAAAGGCACGGGCAAGGAGCAAAAGATCACCATCTCCGGCTCCACCGCGCTTTCTGACGACGAGGTCGACCGGATGGTTAAAGACGCCGAGTCGCATGCCGAGGAAGACGCCCAGCGCAAGGTGGAGGTTGAGACCCGCAACACCGGCGACAGCCTGCTCTATTCCACCGAAAAGACCCTCGCCGATCTGGGCGATAAGGTTCCGGAGGAGACCAAGACCAGCGTGCAGGCGGCCATCGACGAGCTGAAGAAGGCTCTGGAAGGCTCCGATGTTGAGGCGATAAAGGCCAAGACCGAGGCTTTGCAATCCGCGAGTTACAAGCTTGCCGAGATAGTCTACCAGGACGCCCAGGCGGCCTCGGGAGCCGACGCGGCTGCGGCCGGCGGCGCGCCGGGAGCCAGCGAAGGCAGCGGTGATGGTGGTGAGGCCGAGTACGAGGTTGTGGACGACTCCGAGGACAAGTGACGATGGCTGCCGGAAGAAAAGACGAGGGGGCG
>JAISMZ010000092.1 GCA_031276475.1 Coriobacteriales bacterium | reverse complement strand
GGGACGGTTCTTTTGTGTTGCCGGTAAAAATGTCGTGCCAAAAGACAATGTTTTTACCGGCAACACAAAAGAACCGTCCCCCTGTGGTGCCCCCCGGTGTTGCCCTCCCCGGCAAAAGAACCGTCCCTCCACGTTGTCTGCCCCGCACAATCACGCGGTTTGCGCTAAGATGGAGGCGTGGCGGCCGACTTTCTCCAAAACTGCTGCTGCAAGTGCTTTGTCAGACGCGGAGCCACTTCGCTCGAGTACCAGAGAGGCTGCAAAATGAACGCACACAACCGTAAGCCATTGCCCGCTCATCCCGTCGTTGCCGTTGTGGGCGCCACTGGGGCGGTGGGACGCGAGATGCTGTTGGTCTTGGAGCAGCGCGGCTTTCCCGCCAGTCGGGTGCTCGCCCTGGCCTCGGCGCGCAGTGCCGGTCAGCACATTACCTACAATGGGGCGGGCACGACGGCTCACTACAACGACGGCGGCGCTTACCTGGAGGTTCAGGAGACCACGCCAGAGGCCTTTGCCGACGTGGACATCGCGCTGTTCTCCGCAGGGGGAGCGGCCTCCGAGCGTCTGCGCGAGGCGGTGGTGGCCAGCGGCGCCGTGATGATTGACAACTCGTCGGCTTTTCGTATGGAGGAGGGCGTGCCGCTGGTGGTGCCGGAGGTCAACCCGCGCGCCGCGCTGGAGCACCACGGCGTGATAGCTAACCCTAACTGTTCGACCATCCAGATGGTGGTGGCCCTGGCCCCGCTTGCGGCTCTGGCTCCGCTGAAGCGCGTCGTCGTCTCCACCTATCAGGCCGCCAGCGGTGCGGGCGCGGCAGCGATGGATGAGCTCTATACCCAGACGCGAGAGTTCCTTGACGGCCAGCCGCTGACCATCGAGCGCTTCGCCCACCAGATTGCCTTTAACTGCATTCCGCAGATCGACATATTTCTTGACGACGCCTCCACCAAAGAGGAGTGGAAGATGGTCGTGGAGACAAAAAAGATCCTCTCGGCCCCCGAGCTTGAGGTCTGCGCGAACTGCGTGCGGGTGCCGGTGCTGCGCTGCCATGCGGAGATGGTGAACGTGGAGTTTGCCGCGCCGGTGAGCGTTGACGCGGCGCACGAGGCCTTTGCGTCGGCACCGGGTATCGTGCTTCAGGACGATCCCGCGCAAAAGCTCTATCCGATGCCCGGCCTTCTGGCTGGCACCGACGCCACCTACATTGGCCGTCTGCGCCACGACCCCACGGTGCCCTACGGCTTGAACTTCTGGTGCGTCGCCGACCAGTTGCGCAAAGGCGCCGCGCTGAACGCCGTGCAGATAGCTGAGCTGCTGCTGGCCGAATGACGTCGGTCGCAACAAGCGGACACGGGAACGGCGCATCCGAAAGCGGACACGGAGAGGGCGCATCCGGCAAAAGCGGACACAGGGACGGTTCATCCGTCCTGTTTTCTGAGGAACTTACCGCAGCAGAAGGATTTTCGCAGGAAAACAGGACGGATGCGCCCTCTCCGTGTCCGCTTGTTGCGACCGTGGGCAAGGCGCCCTGTGCGCCGCCCGCGCGTCTGATCCTGGCCTCCGGCTCGCCCCGCCGACTGGAGCTTCTGCGCGCACAGGGCATCGAGCCGGAAGTGATCGTGCCGCAGGTTGACGAAGGAGCCCTCGTCGATGCCTGGGACGGCGAGGATGTTGGCGCGCTGGCGCAGGAGTTGGCGCTGGCCAAGGCAACGGAGGTTCAGCGTCGACTGGCGGCGGGACAAAAAGGGGGCAGTTCTTTTATGAGACATAAGGGGGACGGTTCTTTTGCGTCTCGCAAGGACTCCGAAGAGCCGATTCTGTTGTGCCCAGACACAAAAGAACCGCCCCCCTTATGTCCCGCCGTTCCAACAGCGGTTCTGGCCGCCGACACCATCGTTTACGGGAACCGCATCTTGGGCAAACCGCGGACAGAAGACGAGGCGCTGGCGATGCTGATGTCGCTGTGTAACACGACGCACTCAGTCTATACCGGTGCCGTCCTGCTCAACTCCCAAAATAATTTAATTATTTGGCAGATTTGCGAGCGCACCGAAGTTGGCTTTGGGGATTACCGTTCGCAGACGGCCCTGGACTACATTCGCGCTGAGCGACCCTACGACATGGCCGGAAGCTATGCCATTCAAGGCTCCTGGCGGCGTCACGTCGTCAGCATTAAAGGCGATTATAATAATGTGGTTGGTCTGCCCACCCGCGTTTTGCAGGCAGTGCGGGCGGCTACCTTTTTGCGTTGAGATGATTGTGCAGGGTGTTAACCACCTGTACGAAGTCGAGAGGCTTGCCCAGGTGCCCGTTCATGCCGCAGGCATGACAGCGGTCGATGTCTTCTTGAAAGACGTTCGCGGTCATCGCGATGATCGGGACCGTGCGGGAGCGGGGCAGGTTGCTGGAGCGGATGTCGACGGTTGCCTCAAACCCGTTTTTCTCGGGCATCTGTAAATCCATCAGGATCAGGTCGTAGCGTTCGGGTTCGTGGCTGAAGGCGAGCACGACCTCCTCGCCGTTTTGCACCCATTTTAAGGAGGCCTGCGTCGGTTCGAGCAGCGCAGAAAGTATCTCCCAGTTTACTTCAACGTCCTCGGCCACCAGGATGCTGAACGCCGAGAAATCGACGTCGGAGGGGGACAAAGAGAATTGTCCCTCTGTGTCACCGCTGTCATCTGCGGACTGTTGCGCAAAGGTGCTGTCGCGCAAAAGCTCAATCGCAAAACTGAAGGTCGCGCCCTCGCCGGGGCTGGAGACCACGCTGATCTGGCCGCCCATCTTCTCGATGATGCTCTTGGAAATTGCCAACCCGAGGCCCGTCCCGCCGTAGCGGCGGGTAGTGCTGGAGTCGGCCTGTTCAAAGGAGTCAAAGAGGCGTGCCTGCTGCTCGGGCGGAATACCGATGCCGGTGTCGGTGACCGAACAGCGTATGGTAGAGCTATCGTCGGTGCCGGCAAGCTGCTCAAAAATGAGGCCGATCTGGCCGCCTTCGGGCGTGAATTTGATGGCGTTGGAAAGCAGGTTCATGACCACCTGGCGGATGCGCTGGTCATCGCCGACCAGGCGGTCAGGTATCTGCGGGTCAAGCTCGCAGATCAGGGTCTGGCCACGCTCCGTGGCACGAAAGTTCATTATCGAGACAACGCGGTCGGCCATCGAGCGAAAGGAGAAAGGCGTGGCGTATAGTTCGAGCTTGCCGGCTTCGATCTTGGACATATCGAGGATGTCGTTGATCACGCCGATAAGGTGTCCCGACGCCTCGTCTATGCGGCGGATGCGCCGGTCTTTCTTCTCCAGGTCATCGGTAGCTAAAGCCAGATTTGTCATGCCGATTATCGCATTCATCGGCGTGCGTATCTCGTGGCTCATGTTTGCCAGGAAGGCGCTTTTTGCCTGCGAACTGACCAGGGCCTGTTCGCGCGCCAAGATCAGGTCATCGAGGGTTTCCTGGCGGATGATGGCGTTGGCCAACAGGATGCTTGCGGCCCGCATGATCTCGGTTTCGAGCGTGCTGAAGACGCGGCTTTGCTGCTGAAGGCTAAAACTGACTACACCCCAAAAGCCGCTGCGGGTGATTACCGGGACGAGGACAAAGGAACTGATGCCAAAGCGCTCCAGATAGGCGGCGCTTTCATCTTTCAGCTCATCCGTTAAGTTGTTGATCACCCTTGTCTCCGCTATGTTGGCGAGCAGTTGTCTGATCTTCGGCGTGCGTGGTTGACGGATGTGGATGGGACACGACGACGGTTCCTCCGAAAGCGGGCGTGGGGGCGGACACGGGGACGGTTCATCTGTCCTGTTT
>JAISMZ010000067.1 GCA_031276475.1 Coriobacteriales bacterium | reverse complement strand
ATGGTGTCGTCGGCGCGGCCCTCTTTAAACTCGCGGGCGGTACCAAAGTCGATGATCTTTATTGTGCCGTCGGGCTGTAACATGACGTTGGCCGGCTTGAGGTCGCGATAAATTATCGGCGGCTTGCGCGAGTGCAGATACCCCAGTACGGCGCACAGCTGCTTGGCCCAGGCCACAACTTTGTCCTGCGGCAGAGCGCCGCGCTCGCGCAGAGCCTGGGAAAGCGAGATGCCCTCCACGTAATCCATTACAATCAGCAGCGAGTCGCTGGTGTCTATGATGTCTACGATGCTTGGCAAATTGGGGTGCGAAAGGCGCTTGAGGTATTCTACCTCGGCAATCAGGCTCTGGCGGACGATCTCGTAATTATCCACACCGTCCTTGCGCACTTCTTTTATCGCCCATTGCTTGTTGGCGCGCTCGTTCATCACCAGCCAGACCACGGACATGCCGCCCTGGCCTATCTTGTTCAGCACCTTGTACTTGCCCTCTATCACCATGCCCACTTCTACGTGACTGGTGTGCGGGGGCTGCTGCTGTGCGGCGGTCTGCGGGACGGCGGCGGTCTGCGGGACGGTCATAATGCGAGCCTCGCAGCGATTGCAGAGATATTGTCGTCCTCGCGCCGATATTTGTTAAGCTCGGTGAGCAGAGCCAGGTTAGAGACCATCTCCTGCTCGCTGCGCATCTTGGCGGGGTTCAGGTTGTCGTAGATCTCCTGAGGGGTCACCACGTGGCGGTAGCCGTCGGAGCAGAGCAAAAACACCGTCTGGGCGTCAAAGCTGCCGTGCACAAACTGGGGCTCGATAATCGCGCTGGCGCCTATGCATTGCAGCAAGACATTGCGCCGCGGGTCGCGCTCGGCCTGGGCGGCCGTGAGCAGGCCCATGTCCACCTCGCGCTGCACGACGGTCTGATCTTTGGTTATCTGATAGAGCGCATCGCTTATCTTATAGAGCCGCGAGTCGCCAATGTTGATGCAGCAGTAGCTGTTCTCTATCAGCAACAGCGCGACCACCGTGGTACCGATGGCGAGGTGCTTGCGACCGCTGTAATCGAGGATCTCCTCGTTGGCGCCGGCAAGCATATTCTCCCAGCTGGTCTTGAGCGACTCGGGGTTCCAACCCTGCTTGAGTAGCACGGGCAGGTATTGACGAAACCATTTGGAGAACTCACGGCAAAGTACCGCCGAGGCCAACTCGCCCTCGGAGAGTCCGCCCATGCCGTCGCAGATAACCGCCAGCAGCACCGGGCCACGAACCGTGTTGGCCTCGGCTATATAAAGCGAGTCCTGGTTCGTCTTCTTCTTGATGCCCACATCGGTATGATATGCGCTCAGGTAACCCATTTGCCAACTGCCCCTTCATCGTATCTGTGTCGTTCACTAATAGTTATGCTGCGGTGCTGCTTGCGGCGCCGGTGCTGTGGTGCTGTGGTGCTGCTTGCGGCGCCGGGGCGCCGGTGCTGCCGATGTGCGCCTGGCCGCATGGCGCCTTTCGGCCGGGTGCTGCGCCGCCCCTGCCCGAGCGGCGCAGCTCACGTTTGGCCGTTTACTGCCTGAAGGTGAACTCCTCGTCCGCCAACTTGATAACATCGCCGCTGCTGATGGGTGTCTCCACATTGGCGGCGACCTTCTTATCGTTAACAAAAGTGAAGTTTGTAGAATTGAGGTCGGTGATGTAGTACTGGCCGTTGCGCACCGTAATGATTGCGTGCTTGCGGCTGATAGAACTGTTATCGGGAATCACATAATTAACCTTGCTGCGCTCCTTGCCGATGGAAAACTCCTGCTTATTAACGCGAATCGTCTCACCGTTAGAGGCGCGCACCAGACTGGCCGATGCCTGGGCACCGCCGAGCAGGCTGGTCTCACCAACCGCCGGATTGAGTACCGTGGTGTCTCCGGAGCCCTGGGCGTCAAAGACGGGCACGGTGTCGGGCTGATACAGCGTCTGCTGGTTGTAGCCGGTGGGCGCTGAGTAGCCGGTGGGCGCCGAGTAACCGGTGGGTGACGGAGAGACCGGGGTCAGCTCCGGCTGCGGCTGATAGTTGGTCTGCTGGCTGCCCGTGGGCGGCAACGCGGTGCTTCCCGGCGCAAAGCTCGGTGCGCCTGATCCCAGCGTTGCAGATGGCGGAGCCACCTTCTTCTTCTTCTTTTTGGAGGAGGACACGGCCACTATTATGATGATGATGATCGCGATTACCAACGCGCCCGCAACAATGCCGATGATGATGGGCAGCGGCAGGCCCGATTTCTTCTCCAAAGCGTCTTTTGCCTTGGTCAGATCGGACGCGGCGGTGTCTACCTCATCCTGGGTGGCGCTGTCCTTGTTCTCTGCCGTCTTGGCGGCGTTAAGGGCGCTGGTAAACGCGGCGGCAGTCTCCTCGGTGTAGGAGTCGATCTCTGCGACCAGGGCGTTGCTCTCGGTGATCAGGGCTTTCAGATCAGATTTGTCTACCTCGGGCTCTTCCTTGGAGCCAGAACTGGAGCTTGAGCTGGAGCTTGAGCTCGTGGTGGGAGTCGCCTTCTCATAGGGAATCTTCAGGTAGTCAAGCATCTGCTTGAGCTCGTTTACAGCCGCAGAGTACTTGGTGCCGTCGCCCACGCCCGCCGTTGCATACAGCGAGTTGATGCCGATGACGTTGCCGCCGCTGTCTACCAGCGGACCGCCGGAGTTGCCGCCGGAGATGTCGGCGCTGTGCTGCAGGTACTCGTTGTTGTCAAACAGTATTGCCAACTTAGAGACCGCTCCGGTGGAGACGGTCACGTCGCTGGGCGTAAAGGAGTTGATATTAAATTGGTCAAACTCGTTGGCCACCGCCGGAAAGCCCAGGGCCCAGACCGGCGTTGTAGGCGTAATGGTGCTGCTGTCGGCCAGCTTCAGGCTGGAGCGATTGCCGATCTCCTGACTCAGCGTGAGCACCGCGAGATCCATGCTGTCACTGTAGGCGTTCTCGATAATCGACGCGTCAACCGTCATGTCTGCCAGTACGTGAACCTTGATCTTGATGTCGGTGAAGCCGTAGGGGTTCTCGTTGCCCCACGGGCGCACCACGTGGGAACAGGTGACAAAGTTCTGGGAGTCAATCAGAAAACCGGAGCCGCTGGCTATCTGTACTTCCTGACCCGTGGCCGGGTAGACGCCGTAGAGGCTGACGCAGAGCACGCCTTCGCGCGCCGCGATGACAGCCGGGGTGTCCTCGGCGGCCCAGGCCTGCAGCATCCCTGCCTTGCCCGCCGCACCTGGCGTGTTGGCGGCCATGCCCGCTGCGCCCGTTGCGCCAAGCAACAGGCCGATTGTTAAAACCACGGCCAGCAGCAATCTGATTGCCGTAGCCCTCCGTCCCGTTTGAAGCTCTTCTCTTGTAACCATCGCACTGCCCTTTCTTCGGTCTTATCCGTCCTGTTTTGTTTACTCTCGGGCTGCACCGCGCGTACCAGCGCAAACCTTCTCGTAAACCCTCCAACAACCTTACGGCAAACCTTCAACAACATTGCATCTGTTGGTAAATGTAATGCTCTCATCCTATCAGTTATGTTACAGCTTAACAAGAACTTTTCGCAACAATTGTCTCAGCGGCCAAAAACGTTGACAAGAATTGACAAGCTTGTAACAAACCGGGCGGATCAGAGGGAGCTGAAGGCTTCCCGCTAAGCATAGGATGCACGAACTCCCGTCTGGGTTTAAACTTTTTTTAAAAAATTTTTGGGGCGGGCATGTCAAACGGCGATCTGAGATAATTGGTAAATGTCGTCTGCCAAAGCAAGATGCGTCGGCAAGAAGAAGCGGCCACGCAAGTGGCCGCTTCCAAAATGTCTGGTGAGGCGCCGATTAATGCTTGTGCGCCCGGTAATGGACACCTCTCTAATACGGCGCCTTCCAGCCATGCAGGAACTGCTCGTCTCCCCTGGGGAGGCGATCATAATAGCGTTTCTCGCCGGGGATCGGCGTGCGCTGGTCGGAGAATACCACCATGAAGCGCAGCAGCAGCCCGCCGGCCAGCACCAGCACAGGAGCGATAAACTCAGCGCCGGGACCGCCAAGACGATAAAGCAGGAAGGGGGTCAGCAGGCTGAGCGCGATCATGCCGCCCCAAAACAGGGGGGCAAAGCCGCCCTGCAACCACTTGAGGGCAACCGCTTTGGCGGTCACACTGCCGGCGGCACGCAGCATCAGCACATACACCAACAAAACGATGATCTCGGCAATGACGAGGATGCTGTCGATGAGGTGCAGATGCTCCACCAGCCCCTCCTTAATCGCATAAGAAGGCAAAGCGGCAGCCTGGCCGAGAAAGCTGATTGACAGATCGGCGGGCATTGGCCACAATCCCGCAACCGCTGCCAGCAGGGCCGAGCCGGTTGAAAGCGCCGAGATCGTAAACAGCACCGGCAGCGCGGGGGTGTTCCAGAAGGCCTTGGACTTCATCGAGGCCAAAAAGACACCGGTGTAGACCGTCACGCCAAGCCCAAAGAGCATCATCAGGACGCAGGACAGGTCGCGCAGCCAGATCCAGCTGTAAAAGAAGAGATTCCACTCCGCGGGCAAGAAGAACAGAAAGTAAACAAAGCCAAAGCCCATCGCCACCACCAACAGGCAGGCGCCGTACTTGATGATCGCCGTTCCGCTCAAAAACACCCGCAAAAATACCTTGGGCTGGCCGAGCTCAAAGATCAACAGAAAGCTGCCCAGACCCAGGCAGGCCACGCCAACCAAAACGCCAAAAGCCAGAACCGAGCCCGAGCCGGGAACCTCCAGACCCTCTATCGAGACGTGTCCGTAGAGCCCATTGCCAAAGAGCTGCTCAACCGGCAGGTTGACCAACAGGGGCGAAAGAACGTCAAAGAGCCCGGCAAGAAAGAGGATGCCACCGCCCAGGCCGCCGAGGAACAGATAGATCGCAATCGGCCAGACCCAGTAGTGCTTCTCCAGTTTATTGACTTCCATCTTGTGGCTCATTAGCGCACACCTCCCAAATCAGGAATGTAATAGACCTGGGGGTCGGTGCCCAGCTCCGGGAATATCCGCTCGACCTTGTACTTCTTTATCAGCTTAGAGACATCGCTTTGCGGGTCGTCCAGATCGCCAAAGATGCGCGCCTTCTGGTGGCAGGTGGCCACGCAATAGGGCTGCTCGCCTTCGCGCACGCGGTCTTTGCAGAAGTTGCATTTGTGCGCCCAGCCCTCAACATAGCTGGTGTCGCGGGCGCCGTAGGGACAGGCGTTAACGCAGGCCTTGCAGCCCATGCACTTGGTGCTCTCCACCCAGACGATGCCGTCGTCGTCTTGCAGCGACGCCTTGCAGGGGCAGCAGATGGTGCAGGGCGGATTCTCGCAGTGCATGCAGATCAGCGGCGTAAAGGTCTGATGGACGTCGGGAAACTCACCCTGCACGCCCTCAGAGACCACCGGGTTGTAAATCAGATCGATGGGAAGCTCGTTCCAGGTACGGCAGGCCACCGTGCAGGACTGGCAGCCGATGCAACGTCGCTGGTCCATCACCATAGCGTAACGGGTCATTGCGCCTCCCCTCCCTCGTCTACAGATTCACCTGTGGAGGACACCGTCGCATCCTCGCTCGCATCCGTCGTCTCGCTCGCGTCGTCGCTGGCGGCCGCGGCCGCGTCGCCCTTGGGCTCGCGCGTCTCCATATCGTAATGCTGGCCCGTCTCCTCGTCCACCAGATCGCCAGCCTCGGCGTCGTAGGCAAAGCGCGTGACCACGTCGTAGTAGACGCCGGTCTCGGGATGGATCAGCCAGGTGCTCTCGGGGTCGTAATACAGCCCGCGCTCCAGATCCCAGGCATAGCCGGAGTCAACGTCCCAGCTCAGGCCCTCGGGCAGCTCAAAGGGCGGCTCGCTGGAGGGCGGCTCGTAGGGGATCGGCTGATAGGCCAGCTTCTGCTCGGAGGGCGGCACGCTGACCCCCGGCTCGGCGGCCGATCCGGGAATTGAGAACTGCGTGTCCACCTCATCCCAGTAATCCACCTTGTAGACCTTGCAGAGCAGGCCACGGTTGGCCCAGCTGCCGCCTATCGGGTCGCAGTGCTCGTCGTCCACCGAGGTCAGCACGTTAACGTTGCTCTGCAAACAGCCAAAGGGCTCGTCGCCTTCCGGGCCGTTTTCTGGGAACCACCAGCCGCGCTGCACATAGATCACGCGTTGGTCAACGCTGGGCTCAACATCGGCGCGCTGGCGAATGCGGCCGCGGCGGGTCTCTATCCAGCACCAGTCGCCATTGGCGATGTTCAGGCGCTCGGCGGTATGGGGATTTATCGTAAAGTAGGGCTCATGGCGCAAGAAACGCACGCTCTCGATGTTAAACTGCTCGGAGTGATGGTAGGGCATAAAGCCGCCGCCGGTGGTCAGCACCAGCGGATACTCGGCGGCCACCTCGGGGTCGTCGGCTTCGTTTTCGGCCGGGCCAATCCAGGTGGGCAGCGCCGGATAGCCGAGTTTCTCCAATATTGAGGACTTCAGCTCGACCTTACGACTGGGGGTACAAAAGCCGTTCTCGCTGTATTTGTAATATTCCAGCGGTGGATAATAAAAGCGGTACTTCTCCACAAATTCATCGAAGGTCTCAAACTGAAAGCCGAGGCTGTTAAAGTTGTAGGTGATGTAATAGAAGGCCTCCTCCAGGCTCTCCCAGGGCCACTGATCGCTGTCCTGCCCGGTGGCCAGAGCCAAATCGCGCCAGAACTCGTAGTCGGTCTTGCGCTCATAGAGCGGCGCGATGGCCCGCTGCGAGGCTATCAGATGGTCGGTCACGCCGTAGTTGTTGTGGATTATCGGCCGCTCCAGCGCCCCTGCGATGGGAAAGACGTAATCGGCATAAAGCGCGGTTGGCGTCATCCAGTAATCGCAGACGACGAGAAACTCCACGGCCTTTATCGCGGCCAGCGTCATCTTGGAGTCGCCGTAGGAGTTTACCGGGTTGGTGGCCGAGACCAGAAGCGCACGGACCGGATAGGGGTCGCCGGTGAGGATCGCCTTAAAGACGCTCGGGCCGTGGGCCTCGCAGAACCACTCGGAGGTGGGAGCCTTGCCCCAGGTCTCTTTGGCGGTGTCGGCGAGCATCTGATACCCGGGCCAGGAGGTCAGCTTAAACTTGTCGGAGCCAATCTGCTTGGCCTTTTGCTCCTCGGGCAGCCATTCGTTGGCTTCCAGCTCCTCGTCGGTAACATAGGTCATTGAGGGGCCGGGCATCAAATCGCCGCCGGGCCGGTCGAGGTTGCCGGTGACGGCGCGCAGGAGGGCGCGGGCGTGCATGCCGGCACCGGAGGTCTTGCCCAGCTGGTCGGCCGTGCAGCCCCACTGGATGCAGCCGGGCGAGTTTTGGGCATACATTCGCGCAGCCAGACGGATCTGGTCGGCAGAAAGCCAGGTCTGCTCGGCAGCCCACTCCGGCGAGTACTGCCACATATGCTCCCAGAGTTCGGTAAAGCCCGTACACCAGTTGTTGACGAACTCCGCGTCGTAGAGGTTCTCAAAAAGCACAACGTGCAGCATCGCCAGGGCCAGCGCTGTGTCTGAGCCCGGTCGCAACGGCAGCCAGAGATCGGCGTGAGCGGCGGTCTCTGAGAAGCGCGGATCGACGACTATCCATTTTACGGCGTTAGGGTTCATCTCCGAGGCCCGATGCAGGTCGGAGTAACCGCGCATTCCCGGCATCGAGGAAGCTCCGGGGTTAAAGCCCCAGAGGATCACGCACCGTGCCGCGCCGAGGTCGGTCTCAAACGGACTCCAACCGCTGACGGCAGTCTCTACATTAAAGGTGGGGATCCAGCAGAGCAACGCGTTGTGAAAGCCATTGGGACTGCCAAAGAAGTTCATGAAGCGGCGGCGTGCCCAGTCGTCGGTGCGCAGGGTGCCACCGGCGTTGGCAACGGCCTCTGCGCCGTTTTCGGCCTTGATCTGGTTGAGTCGCTCGGCAACCTCGGCAATGGCCTGCTCCCAGGAGATCTTCTCCCATTTGTTCTCGCCCTTCTCACCAGCTCGCTTAAGCGGATGGTTGATCCGGGACGGATGATCGAGGTGCATCAGCGCAATGTTACCCCGGCAGCACAGGCCACCTTGGTTGGTAGGATGGGTGGGATCGCCTTCGATCTTGATGACCTTGCCATCCTTAACATACGCCAGCACGCCACAGTTCTGATGACAGAAATAGCAGCATGACTTCTTGACCTCGACACCCTCAGCGTGAATGTCGATTGTTTCTGGCACGTTCTCCCTCTCTCTCTTCGCTACCTTCCTTCTGGCTCTGTGATGCGTCAATCGCGCCGCAAGGCCTCATGGTAAGGCGCCACAAAAGGCGTGGCATCTCGCGACACGATAAGCGACACGGTAAAGTAGTATACCTGAGCGCAAGCAAATTTAATCATACGAGCGGGCTTATTTGGGTGGATGGCATCATACGATAGTAGTGATTATGCGCTCTGCCGGTTAAGGAGGCGCCGATTAATCATTGTGTGGCCACAAAAATAAGAACGGCGGTTTGGCTGAGGGAGGCAGTGATTGATCGGTTCCCCTTGTATTTGTGGAGAATTCAGTCTGGCACCTGCGGCACAATTCGTGCGGTGAGAACATTTTGCCCGTCCCGGTACTGGTAGTCCAGCGAGTCCACCAGGTTCAACGCCATGTGGATACCCAGCCCGCCGATTGCGCGATGCTCGGCGTCGAGCGTGATGTCGGGAGCTGGTCGCTCGAGGGGATTAAAGGGGGCGCCGCTGTCGGTAAAGCTGAGCAACAACGCGTTCGTGGCAGGCTCGCGGCGCATCTGCAGGCGTACGGTTCCGGATGCGGTATCGGGGTAGGCGTACTTTGCGATATTTACAAATATCTCCTCGGCGGCTATATTCACACGTTTTATCTGGTCGGGCATAAACCCCTGTTCGGCCAGTCCGGCGCTGGTGAATTCCAAAACCTCGGGGAGCTTCTCTACGCTGGCAGATACTGCTAAATTATGGAGCAGAGCTCTCGTGTTGCCTGCGGCGGATTCTTCCCTCACGCTCGCGGCTGCGTCGCCATCACCCGCTGCGACTGCGTCGCCCGTGCTCGCGGCTGCGTCGCTGTCACCCGCTGCGGCTGCGTCGCCCGTGTGGGTGGCTGTGCCGCTGTCGCTGGCGACCGGTGCGTCGCCCGTGCTGGCGGCGAGCTTTTGCAACTTAAAAGCCAGCATGGTGATGTCGTCGGCCTGCTCCGAGCCGGCCGCAAAGACGTCTATGCCTCGCTTGACGCTGCCCAAAAGTTCCGGCATCCGCCGGTCTCGGTTCGCATTGAGCACCTCCAGCAACCGCGCTTCAGAAAACATCTGCAGATCCGGGGAGGTGGCCTCGGTAACGCCGTCGGTGTAGAGGAAGAGCACGTCTCCTGGTGCCAGAGTGCCCTGCTGTTCTAAGAACTCAAAGTCGCGTATTGCTCCCAGCACAAAGCCGGGGTCGGTTGGCAACGCAACAAATTCTCCACCTGCCGACGAGCGCAACGTGGGCGTGTGGCCGGCGTTAACGTAGGTAAAACTGCCGTCGTCGAGGTTGAGGTAGGCCATGAAGGCCGTCACAAACATATTCGTGTCGTTGCCCTCGGTCAGCAGGTTGTTAACAATATGAAACACCTCGCTCGGACGCAGCCCCAGCTGAGCGTTGCTTTTAATCAGCGTCTTGGCTACAACCATGAACAGAGCCGCCGGAACGCCCTTGCCCGAGACGTCGGCCATCACCACAACAAAGCGGTTTTCCTCCACAAAGAAAAAGTCGTAAAAGTCGCCGCCAATCTCGCGGGCGGCGTCCATGCTGGCAAAGATGGCAAATTCGTCCTTCTCGGGAAACGGGGGAAAGATGTTCGGCAGCATCGATGCCTGGATGTCGGCCGCCACATTAAGCTCGGTGCTGATGCGTTGTTTTTCTGCCGTCGTGCGGTTGAGCTCGGCGATATAGTCCTTGAGCCGGCGCGTCATGTCCTCAAAACTGTGGCTCAGCTCCTCTATCTCATCGCCCGTGTTGATGTCCGCATGATAATCGAGCTCGCCACTGGCCACCGCCTCAACATCTTTACTCAGCTTGCGTATTGGCCAGGTGATGCGGCGGGAGACGTAGCGTGCAATCAGGGTGGCAAACAGCACCAGCAGCGCAGCGATAATGATCAGCAGGGCGTTTGCCCAAAGTATCTGACTGCGGGTAGAGGTCGCGGCATCATCGGTCATCGCCGTAATCTGAGCGTGCAACTGTGCGGAGGGCGCGGTAATCTCCGTCCTGGGCACCAGTATCACCAGCTCCCAGCCGCTCGATGTCACCGGCGCCCAGACGGCAAAGAGATCCTCGTCGCGCGTCGCGACGTGAGTCTGGGCAACCGCATTGGGATCGGTCTGCATCTGAGCTATGATGCTTTGCGCCTCATCGCCTAAAAAGGCCTCGAGGTCATACTGATTATCCTCGTTGAGGTCGGGGGCGGAGATGATGTCGCTGCTGTTGAGCAAAACGGCATAGCCCCGAGAACCGGCGGTGGTCTCGGAGACTATCTGGTCGAGATCGGAGATGTTGATATCTGCCGCGACCACCGCGACGCTGTTGCCCTGCGCGTCTTTAACGGGCATTGACATGGTGATGTTCAGGCCACGCGCGAAGGCGTCGCGGTAGGTGTCGGAGATGTACAGGCCGTCCTTCTCCAGCGCCTCCAAATACCAGTCTCTCTGCCTGAGCTCGATGGTGTCCACCGATTGCTTGTTGGCCGCGGCGGCGTCGTAGCCGATGTTGATGCCGCTGAGCGTTGTGATGTAGATCGAGGCGATGTCGGGCTCGTCTGCCATCAGGGCCTGAGCGATGAATTTGAGGTTGCCCAGCCGATAGGTCTCATCCAAAACACCGGCAGCGACAAGGTCGCGCTCGTCAAAGTACGCCGTGCTCGTCATTCCCGGCGAAAGTGCCCATTGCAGCGACAACGTATCTGCGGCTGCGTTGCGCAGGTGAGAAAACGGCACCGGCTGATACTCCTCGGGCTGCGCGTATATCTTCTCCAGATAGGTGCTTAAAGTTCGCAGATCGCTGGACAGGCGCACCAGAGAACCGTCGATGATCTCGGACTTGGCCCGAACCAGCGTCTCGGTGTCGGCCAGCACGGTGGCCGTCAGCGCCTCGTCACTGCTTTGAGCGGCGGTTCCGCCGATGCTTCGGTTGCTCTGCTCGGTCACGCCGAGAATACTTTGAAAGGTCACCTCGGCCGCAACGATGGCCGCAAACAGCCCCAGCATGGAGACAAACAGAAAGGCCCGCAGCAGCTTTTTGGCTATCGAGTTGCTGCCGACCCCCAGCAACCAGCGCAACAAGCTACCCGACGGCATGGATGGCCTGTTGTCCGCTTTCTTATCCACGACTCGCTCCCATCTGGCCCGGCCGAACATTTTCAGGCTCCAGCCGAACACCTTGAGACTCCAGCTGCCGACGCAGGCCAAGCAGCGCCGCGTCAAAGCTGAAGAACAATATCTGCGGCTCTATTGTAACGCTCGGCCCCGCGTCAAAGTGCAGCGTTCTTGGGTTGTTCGGAGCAATCTGGCGACCACCGGCCTGGGCGGCGGCACGCAGTGCGGCCTTATTGATCACGCTGACTGCCTTTGTCTGCTCGCCGTATCCAACCACTTTGTAAATCTCTGCCAGGGCGTATCTAAAGCCCGCGAGTCGGGCGTTGAGAAAGGCGCCGTAAAAGATCGCGCGGCTACAGTCGATGAAGCGCGGCGCGTCGCGAACGACTATCAGTTCGCGGGCGTAGCAGACCTCGCCATCGCGCAGAGCGCGGGCCAGCCTGAGGTTCTGGCCGAGGTAACGCTGAAAGTCGGGGCCGGGCCGAACGAAGCCCGGGTCGCCCGGGGCCATCCAGAGTGAGGCGACGATGCGCTCGGGAGTGCGTGCCCGGGCGGCGGGCGCGGCTGCGGCAGGCGCGGCGGCGGGTGCGGCGGCGGGCGCGTCGGCGGGCACGGCGGCGGGCGGGGCGGGCACGGCGGCGGGCGGGGCGGGCGGGGCGGCGGCGCCCTCAGCAGCCTCTGCCCCGGCGCGCAACACAAAGATCACCGAAGCGCTGCCGGTGATCTGGCGCCTCAGTTCTGGGGCATCCATGACCTTAAAGAAGCCGCCGCTGCGGGCAAACTCCCCCTTGGTAGACGAGAACAGCTCTTCACCGCGGGTAATGTCCAGCTTGACGCTGAGATTCAAGCGCTCCAGCTCGGCAACGTCTTCGGTTCGCGCGCTGTCCAAAAACAGACTGCCGTCGGCGCTTGCAAAATGTAATCTCCGTTCCAGGCCCAGTCGCACAGGCATCACTCCCGTATGGTGATCATCAGGTTGTTCACTCCAAAGGTCGAGCGGTAATCCACGGTCTCGGCAAGCTTCAGTATCATCATCACGCCCGTCATCGCCAAGGACAGCTCCGTCGGCGCCCGCTCGCCGCGCTCCGCATACTCAATGGGATTAAAGCGCGCGCCGCCGTTGCGAATGCGGACGATGACCTCGCGGCCCAGCGCCAGCACGCGCACGTTCATCGTCGCCTTGGGCATTCCGGCCAGACCGTGCTCGCAAATCGCGCTGAGCATCTCCTCCAAAGCCAGTTGGATGGCCATCGACATACGGGTGCCCAGCTGCCGGCGCTCACAGAACTGCGCGACAGACTCTACGGCAGAAACGATCTCCTGGGGGCTGTTGCGCACCAGCAGCGAGACGCTTTCGCCTTCCAGCTCGGTCTTGCGGTCAACGAGGAAGACCGGTGCCAGATAGCGGTCGCGGTGCCGCTTGGCCTGGCCGTAGAGCAGTATCGCCAGCGTGGTCAGCACCTCCGTTGCCGGAAAAGCGACCCAGATGCCCATCATCCCCAAAGGCCCGCAGAGCAGCGCCAACAAGAGCAGCGGTCCCAGCTCACGTGCGAACACAATAGCATTACTCGCTCCCATGCGCCGCTGCGACTGGTAGACGGTTATCATCAGGTAGTTAAAGAAGAAGAACGGCAGCCCTGTGGCAAAGACCCGTATAGCTGTGGAGAAGACCGCGGCATCCACGCCCGCGGCCACCCCGAAAAACGCGGCGACCTCGGGGGCAAAAAGCTCCAGGACGATCGCCAGGGCAAGAATTGCCGGCAGCCCCCAGACAAAGCTCAAACGCAGTATCTTGGCTGTGTTGCGCGAGTCGCGCTCCGCGGTAAAGACGCCCAGAAAGGCCATCGCCGCCCCGGATGTGCCGGCGGCAAAGACCAGGGTCACCATAGTGATATCGTCAATAATAATATAGACTCCCAGTGCCACCGCCCCAAAGACCGCGGCCGCCACGTTGTTTATTACGGCCGTACGCACCACGATGCAGACGTTCTCCAATGCGTTGGGGCTGCCGGTGGTGATTATGCTGCGAAGCAGGGTGCGCACGCGCTGCCCCCTCAGGCGCCAGGGCGGCAGAAAACGGAAGTTCAGGCTCCTGCGCATCAGCAACAGGGCACCAATCAGGGCGCTCAGGCCATAGGCGATACACATTGCCAGGGCAACTGAATCTATCCCCCAGCCAAGGACTCCCAAAAACAGCAGATC
>JAISMZ010000048.1 GCA_031276475.1 Coriobacteriales bacterium | reverse complement strand
TGCTGCAGGTCTCGATAGACGACGCCCTGGCCGCCGAGAAAGTGGTCAGCGACCTGATGGGCGACAATGTTGAGCCGCGCAAGGAGTTCATTCAAAAGCACGCCAAGGATGTGCGGTTCCTTGATATCTAGCGACTGCGGCTCCGCCGACCACCCGGGGACGACACAAAAGGGACGGACGACACAAAAGGGACGTACTCTTTTGTGTTCCTGGGAGACGACACAGAGGGAGAACACAGAGGGACGGTTCTTTTGTGTTCCTGGCAGCAAAGTTTCATCACAGGCAATGGTTTTCCCAGGAACACAAAAGAACCGTCCCTCTGTGTTCTCCCCATCAGTATTGTTGCCAGGAACACAAAAGAGTACGTCCCTTTTGTGTCGTCCGTCCCTTTTGTGTCGTCCCGCCGCAAACCGCTTGCACACCGCAGCACCCGACTCCCGTAACGAAAGGCTGAACCGTGGCAGACTTTAAGACCCAGGAGATGGACCTCTCCGGCTCCACCATTAAACCGGCCGAGATGGCCATGGAGATGCGCGAGAGTTTTCTTGCCTACGCGATGAGCGTGATTGTCGCTCGCGCGCTGCCCGATGTGCGCGACGGACTGAAGCCCGTGCACCGGCGGATCCTCTACGCGATGCATGAAAGCGGCATCACCCCCAACCGGCCACACAAGAAGTCGGCCTGGACGGTTGGTGAGGTCATTGGTAAATACCATCCGCACGGCGACGTTGCGGTTTATGACACGATGGTCCGCCTGGCCCAGGATTTCTCGATGCGCGTGCCGCTGGTGGACGGGCATGGCAACTTTGGCTCGGTGGACGGCGACGGTGCCGCCGCGATGCGCTACACCGAGGCGCGCCTGCAAAAGTCGGCGATGGAGCTTTTGCGCGACCTCGAGAAGGAGACGGTGGACTTTCAGCCGAATTACGACGAGTCGCTGCAGGAGCCCACGGTGCTGCCGGCGCGGTTTCCCAACCTGCTGGTTAACGGCTCGGCCGGCATCGCGGTGGGCATGGCCACAAACATCCCGCCGCACAACCTTGGCGAGGTGATTGACGCCACCACGCTGATGCTCGACAACCCCGATGTTAGCTTGGACGAACTGATGCAGGTGATACCCGGGCCCGACTTTCCCAGTGGCGCAATGGTAATGGGCGCAGGCGGCATCCGCGATTACTTTGAGACCGGCCGTGGCTCGCTGACCCTGCGTGCCAAGGCGCGTCTTGAGAAGACCTCAACCGGCCGCGACCGGATCGTCTTTTACGAGATGCCCTACATGATGAACAAGAACAAGCTGGAGATAAAGATTAACGAGCTGATGTCCGACAAGAAGCTCGTTGAGGTCTCGCTGGCCCGCGACGAGTCGGACCGCAACGGCATCCGCTTTGTGGTCGAACTGAAAAACGGCGTGGTGCCCGACGTCGTCTTGAACAAACTCTACAAGCACACGTCGCTGCAAACCAGCTTTGGTGTAATCATGCTCTCGCTGGTAGACGGCGTGCCGCGAACCTTAGGCCTGCGCGAAGTTCTCCACTACTACATCTTGCACCAGCTGGAGGTCATCGTCAGGCGCACGCGCTTTGACCTGAAGAAGGCCGAGGATCGCGCCCACATTTTAAAGGGCCTGATAATCGCCCTGGACAACATCGACGAGGTAATCGCGATAATCAAGGCCGCCCGCGACGACGCCGAGGCCCGCGCCAAGCTGATGGCCCGTTTTGGCCTGACCCAGACCCAGACCGACGCCATTTTGGAGATGCGGTTGCGGCGCCTGACCGGCCTGGAGCGCGAAAAGATTGACAACGAGCTGGCAGAACTTGTGGAGAAGATCGCCTATTTTCAAAAGATTCTGGCCGACGAGCAATTGCAGCGTCAGGTGATAAAAGAGGAGCTCGCCGAGGTCCGTGGCCGCTTTGCCAACAAGCGCCGCACCGAGCTGGCTCGCGAGGCCAAGGATCTGGAGATTGAGGACTTAATCGCCGACGAGGACATGGTGGTGACCATCACCCGCAGCGGCTACGTCAAGCGACTGCCGGTGGCCACCTATCGCCAGCAAAAGCGCGGCGGCAAGGGCCTGCAGGGCGTCAACCTCAAAGACGACGACTTTGTGGAGCATCTCTTTGTTGCCTCCACCCACGACTACATGATGTTCTTCTCCACCCGAGGCAAGGTCTACCGGCTGAAGGTCCACGAGCTGCCCGTGGGCTCGCGCCACGCCCGCGGCACGGCGATCGTCAACCTGCTGCCGTTGGAAAGCGGCGAGACCATCGCCTCGGTGATTAACACCCGCGCCTTCCCCGAGGACGAGTACCTGCTCTTTGCCACCGCGGCCGGCATGACCAAGAAGACGGCGCTCAGCGCGTATCGCAACTCGCGCCGCGACGGGCTGATTGCCATCAAGCTGCGCGACGACGACGAGCTGATAGCTGTGCGCCGGGTGAAGACCGACGACCGCGTGGTGATGGTCTCCTCCGGCGGCAAGGCGATAGTCTGGGATGAGAGCGAGGCCCGGCCGATGGGCCGCGACACCTCCGGCGTGCAGGGGATGCGCACCCCCGCCGATGAGTTGGTGATAGGCATGGAGATTGCGCCTCCGGCCACCGACGCCGGTCTCTTTGTGGTGACCGTGGGCGGCTACGGCAAGCGCACGCCGCTTAGCGAGTACCCCCTGCAGCATCGCGGCGGCCAGGGCGTCTTTACGATCAAGATGACCGAGGCCAAAGGCAAACTGGCGGCGATGAAGGTGGTTGGCGAGGGCCACGAGCTGATGTTAGTCTCGGAGGAGGGCGTGATGATTCGCGTGCGCGCCACCGACATCTCCGAGCAGGGCCGACCCACGCAGGGCGTGAAGGTGATGAACGTCTCCGGCACCGACCGCGTGACCGCCGTGGCCCGCGTAGCCGCCGCCAAGCAGCGCGACAACAGCGCCGCCCAAAGCGTGGACATCGGCAGCGGCGAGACCCTGCCCGGACTGGACGACGACGCAGCCGCGGATGACGTAGTCGCGGACGACGGGGACGCCGCAGGCGGGGGCGCAGCTGAGGTTGACGCCGCAGGCGAGGGCGCAGGCGAGATGCTGGAGGCTGCCACCGATGCTGATGAGCCTGCAGGGGCAGACGGCGTCGCCGGCGCCTGAGCCACAGGCGGTAGACGCGGCAGCAACGAGAGATAAGGAAGCTGGCATGGCCTGGTCGTTGTACAACAAATACCGCCCGAACACCTTTAACGAGGTCGTCGGGCAGGAGCATGTTGAGAAGACGCTGATGAACGCCGTCCTCACCAACACGGTCAGTCACGCCTATCTGTTCACCGGGCCACGCGGCACGGGCAAGACGACCACCGCGCGGCTGCTGGCCAAGGCGCTGCTTTGTGAGCAGGCACCGACCGACCATCCGGACGGCAGCTGTGAGCAGTGCCGCCAGATAGCCGAGGGCACGCACCCGGACGTCTACGAGTTGGACGCGGCCTCGCGCACCGGCGTGGACAATGTCCGCGAGGAGATCATCGGCCGCGTGCATTTTGCGCCGACCCACGGCGCGTGGAAGATCTACATCATCGACGAGGTGCACATGCTCACCACGCCGGCCTTTAATGCGCTGCTCAAGACTTTGGAGGAGCCGCCGCCACAGGTGCTGTTTGTACTCTGCACAACCGACGCGCATAAGGTGCCGCCCACCATCCAATCTCGCTGCCAGCGCTTTGACTTCCGCCGCCTGAGCGTGGAGCAGATCGCCGCCCGGCTGGCCTACATCAGCGAGCAAGAAGGCTATCATACTAATACAGAAGCTCTGGAGCTGATCGCGCGTCGTTCACAGGGCGGAATGCGCGACGCCATTGGCGCCCTGGAGCAGGTGGCGGTCTACAGCGGCGGCCAGATAGACTTTGCAGCTGTGGAGAGCATGATAGGCGAAGTCACCGCCGACCAGCTGTTTGCGCTTGGCGACCTACTCGCGGCAGGCGACGTTGCCGGCAGCTTTGACTGGGTGGCCGACTTTGTGCTCGGCGGCACCGACATCGCGCTTTTGGCCAGCGACCTGGCACGCCATGTGCGCAATCTCTACCTCGCCACGCTGGTGCGCGACAACGACAGGCTTTTAGAACTGCTGGCGGTTGGCTCCGAGGAGTTGGGGCGCTACCAGGCACAGGCGCAGCGCTTTGGTTCAGCGGAGCGGCTGGCCTACGTCCTGACCGTGCTCGGCGACCTGATCTCCGAGCTCAAAAGCGCGCCCAACGCCCGCCTGGCTCTGGAGATCGCCTGCACGCGCATCATACGGCCGCAGGCGGAGCGGAGTCTGGAGGCACTTGCCGCCCGCGTTGCGGAGCTGGAGAGGATGCTTGCATCTGGTGGCGGGAGTGCCGGCGCAGGACATAATGGGGACGGTTCTTTTGTGTCTCGCGAAGATTCCGAAGAGCCGATTCTGTCATGCCCAGACACAAAAGAACCGTCCCCACGGTA
>JAISMZ010000154.1 GCA_031276475.1 Coriobacteriales bacterium | reverse complement strand
GTGATGCCCACGGGAGCGGGCAAGTCGCTGTGCTACCAGATCCCCGCCCTGCTCCAAAACGGGGTTACGGTGGTCATCTCGCCCCTCATCTCGCTGATGAAAGACCAGGTGGGGGCGCTGCGCGAGGCGGGCGTCGCGGCGGCGTTCCTGAACAGCACGCTATTGCCGCGGCAGCGCGACGAGGTGCTGGCCGACGCCCGCGCCGGTCGCCTGAAGCTGCTCTACGTGGCCCCCGAGCGGCTCTCGCACCCCGACTTCATCAGCTTTGCGCAGGGTGCGCCCATCCCCCTCGTCGCCGTGGACGAGGCCCATTGCGTCTCCCAGTGGGGTCACGATTTTCGCCCCAGCTACCTGCGCATCGCCGACTTTCTTGCCAGCCTCACGCCGCGGCCGGCGGTGGGTGCCTTCACGGCGACCGCCACGCAAAAGGTGCGCGACGACATCACCGATTCGCTGCGCCTGCAAAGCCCCCAGCTGCTGGTCAGCGGCTTTAACCGGCCCAACCTCTTCCTGGCCGTGCGGCGTCCGCGCGACCGCGACGCCGAACTCCTCGCCTACGTAAAATCGCGGCCGCACGACGCGGGCATCGTCTACTGCATGACCCGCAAGGAGGTAGAAAGCGTCTGCGAGCTGCTGCGCGAGGCGGGCGTCGCCGCAACCCGCTACCACGCCGGGCTAACGCAGCGCGAGCGCCACGCCAGCCAGGACGACTTCCTCTACGACCGTGCGACGGTGATGGTCGCCACCAACGCCTTTGGCATGGGCATCGACAAATCCGACGTCCGCTTTGTCCTGCACTACCACCTGCCGCTGAACCTCGAGGCCTACTACCAGGAGGCCGGCCGCGCGGGCCGCGATGGCGAGCCCGCCGACTGCATCCTTTTCTACCAGCCCCGCGACGTGCCACTGAACCGCTTTTTGCTAGAAAAAGGTGCGGAGGAGGAGCGCCCCGATTTGGATCTTGCGACCGGCGCGCAGCCTGCGGACTTCGCGCGAGTCGCGGGTCTGGGCAACGCGGCGGGTGCGGGGGCAGGCGGCGCGGCAGGTGCGGGGGCAGGGGCAGGCGTGAACGCAGCCGTCACGCTGCCCGCAGACGCCGCCCTCTTTACGACCGAGCCGCCACTGGACGAGGCCGAGCGCCTGGTTCGCCTGTACACCAATCGCGCCCTGCTGCGGCAGATGATCCGCTACGCGACCACAACCCGCTGCCTGCGCTACTTCATCCTCAATTACTTTGGCGAGCGAGGACATAATCGGGACGGCGCAGGAGATAATGGGGACGGTTCTTTTATGTCTCGCGAAGACTCAGGAGAGTCGCCTCCGTCGTGCCCAGACACAAAAGAACCGTCCCCATTATGTCCCCAAAACAGCTGCGGCAACTGCGGCAACTGCCGGGAGAGCTTCGCGGAGCGCGACATCACCATCGAGGCGCAAAAGCTGCTCTCCTGCGTCTATCGCGTGCGCGAGCGCCTGCGGGACACCACGCTGGACGGGCTCGGACAAACAACGATCTGCGACGTCGTGCGCGGCAAGACCACCGACAAAGTCGTACGCTGGCAGCTGCAAGGCCTCTCCACCTTTGGCATCATGGCCGACCTCAGCGTCCGCCAGATCCGTCAGATACTGGATTTTCTTCTGGAGGAGGAATATCTGCTTGTGGCGGGCGACCGCTATCCGGTGCTGCTGCTCGGTCCGCGGGCCGACGAGGTGCTGCGAGAGCGCCAGCCGGTCACGATGCGGCTGCCCAAGGGAGCCGATGCTGAGGCAACGACAAAATCCGCAAAGAGCTCGGCGAGAGGTGCGCGTGGCAGTGGCAGCACCGCCGGCAGCCGTGGCAGCCGCGCCGACAGCGACACGGGCAGCAGTCCAGCCGGCGGCACCGGCGGCCACGACCCCGACACCAGCTCCGCAGCACGCGCCAACAGCAACCGCAACGCCCCCACCGCCGAGCCCGACCCAGCACTGCTCTCACTGCTCAAAGAAGAAAGAAACCGCTGGGCAAGGCTCCAGGATGCGCCCGCATATATTGTTTTTTCAAATGCAACTTTAAAGGATATGTGCCTCCGAGCACCAACCACCCACGCACAGTTCCTCGAGGTTAAGGGCGTTGGCGAAACCAAAGCCGAACGCTATGCCGACGCCTTTACGGCGGTGGTTCGCGAATACCTCCAGCGCTAACAGAGGTGCCCGGCGGGGTCAACATAGTCGAGGGCAGCTCCGGCGGCGCCATGGCGGCGTGCGGGCAAATGTAACTCAGTCCTCGTAGAAGCTCTCGATCATGTCGATTAGTTCCTGCTGCGAATGCACTCCCAGCTTGCGATAGATCGTATAGATATGACTCTTGGCGGTATGGTTGGAAACAACCAGTTTCTCCTGGATATACTCTGCATTGCGTCCGCGTGCCAGATAGGCCAGCACCTCGGCTTGCCGGTTGGAAAGACTGTATTCGTCCACAAGCAGATGAACGCTGACGCTGGCTCTGTCAACAACGAGCGTCTCCACTCCATCTACGGTTCGTTGCGTAGTGGGTAAGGCTGCCTGTTTGCCAGGTTTGCGAGCCCGATTGAGCGCAGATTTCGCCCCCTGTGGCGCAAATGCCGGGCCCTCGTCGCTGACAAACGCGCGGGCGGGCCGAACAAAGACCAACGCGTTGGCAAAAACAAACAGAACAACGATCAGAAAACTGATAAAGATGATGGCCAGAGCTGACCCTCCATAGGTAAAAAACACCAGATAGCCACATATCCAGCCCAGGCAGACTCCCAGCCCGTTGGGAAACCGGCCAAAACCAAAGGTGCGGATGTAGTCGATGCCAAACAACCCCGAGCTTTTGGATACCGTAGTGATGTTAACCACGTCGTAGCAGGCAAAGAGAAAGAACAGCAAGGCAAGGCAAGACAGCTGCGCCCAGTGGCCGATGTCGCCAGAAAAAGCAAAGAGGAAGACGCCCAACGCCATACAGGGCAGACTGCTGGCAGCAATAATGCGGGCGACGTCACGTTTAAAGTAGACAAGCATTAAAACCATGCCCAGACCCGCCAAGACGTTGGCAAGACCGATGAAGGGGACGCTGTCATTTTGAAACACCGAAAGACTGACACAGGCACCCATGAACCCTAACGCAATGCAATAGCTGACCGCATAGATATAGAGCTGCAGCAGGGTGCGGCGATCGTGAGTCCTGATACTCTGATCGGGTAGCGTCTCTTTACGCAGCGCCTCGATCTTTGCCTCGGCGTTACGGTTGCCAAAAACAAAGAAAGCCAGCGAGATCAGTGGCAGCGTAAGAGTCGCAACAGTGGCTGGCGACTGCTGAAGATAGGAGATGATAACGTACAGAGCGCCGGCGCAGATGAATGAAAGGGAAGTGATCAAGATCAGTTGTTTGCGATTGAACAGCACCAGATGCTTGCTCCAGAGAATAAGGATCATCGCGTGTCCAACGCCAACAAACCCCCAAGCTGTCAGCAAGAAAGAAAAAGACGCGATTGGAGAAAACAGCACCAGGCCAACCAGAGGCGAAAAGAGCACGACGCAGACGATCAGAAAGCGGTTTCCTGCCCGCGAGGCCAACGGCTTGGCAAAGACACCCGCCAGCAGATAGCTTGCGGCAACCGTCGCCGTCATCACAATGCGCATCAGGTGAGCATCGTCATCGCGGTAATACTCCGGCGGCGCCAGAGGCGTACCGAAATAGAGCAGCAGTATCCAGCCCAGGTAAAAGGAAAAGCCGATAACCTCATAAATTGGCAGACGGGTCTCAAAGCGACGCACTGCGCTGCCGCTGACCTTAAGGCCCTTGTG
>JAISMZ010000074.1 GCA_031276475.1 Coriobacteriales bacterium | reverse complement strand
ATCACGGACGCTGAGCGCGACGTTTTCCTCCACACCTTGCAGGGCTACCGTAACCGAGCCGCTCTCAACGTTGTAGCGGATGGCGTTCTCGCAGAGGTTGTAGACCAGGCTGGTCAGGGCCCGCGGCGAGCCGTAGAGGTTGGTATCGCCGCTCGTCTCCAGATGAAAACTGACGTTCAGTTGATTGGCAAAGGGCGTCAGGCGATCGATGGCATCGGAGGCAACGGTGCGCAGGTCAACCATCTGAGTACGCTCGCCGCCCGCCGGTGCCGAGCCGGCCTCCTCCACGGCGTATTCGTCCAACTGGGCCAGTACCAGCAGATCTTCCACCAGGTCGTGCATGTGCCCGGCCTCCGTGTAAATCAGCTCGGAGAAATAGGGCACGTCTGCGGGATCGACGTTGCCCGCCTTCATCAACTCGGCGTAACCGGATATCACCGTCAGCGGGGTCTTAAGCTCATGCGAGACGTTCGCGGTCAGTTCGCGGCGCGTGCGTCCCGCCTCCTCCACCTGCGCAGCGATGGCCAGGCGCTGTTGCTCCATCCGCTCGAGCAGTGGCTCCAGCTCCCGATAGAGCCGGTTTTCCCGCGGCGCGTCGAGGTTCAACTCCAGCAGCGGCGAGACCAGGCGACCGGCCAGCCAGCGCGCCAGCAGCGATGCCCCCAGCACCACGGCTACGGCGAGCAGCACGCCAGGCAGCGCCAGCGCCTCAAGCGCGCTCAGGATCTGGCTGTTTGTGGTGGCCACGCGCAAGATGCTGCCGTCTGCAAGGCGCAGCGCGTAGTAGTGGGACACCTCGCCGAGAGTCTGTGAATAGCGGGCCGCGCTGCCCTCGCCGGAGTTCAGCGCGGCGATCACCTCGGGGCGCTCGCGGTGGTTTTCGGTCGCGCCGTCGCTGTCGTAAAGTATTGAGCCGTCGACGGCAATCCAGGTTACACGGACGTCCTCAGCGCTGATGCCGACGAGCGCAGAGCTCGTGCTGCCGCCGGTCTCAATGGCCTGCCTGAGCAGATCCGCCTCGGCGGCCAGCGCCCGGCTGCTTTCCCGCTCGGAGGCGTCCACCAAAGCCCACCAGGCAAAGCCAAGGCAGAGCAGCTCGCAGGCCAAGGCGACGCCGAGTATTACCACGAATATCCGTTTGCTGAGGGAGGCCAAGGGCGCTCACTTCTGTTGGCGGTTGTTAGTTTACATGATAGCAGGTAGGCGGAACTGAGCGCGGCGGGTGCGGCGGATCGCACTCTGTGCTGGCGCGACTGGGGCGGCGAGTGTGTCAATCAACGGCGGGGCGCACGCGGTAGCCCACACCGCGCACCGTCTCGATGATGCTCGCGCTCTCACCAAGCTTTTGGCGCAGCGTCTGGACGTGCACGTCAACCGTGCGGGTATTGCCGCCAAAATCCCAACCCCAGATCGATTCCAGCAGGTGGCCGCGTGTGAATACCAGCCCGGCATTCTCCATTAAAAAACGCAGTAGTTCAAACTCCTTGTAGGTCAACATCACGGCGTCGCCGTTTGCAGTGACCTCGCGGCGGGCGGTGGAAAGTACCACCGGCCCATTGGATAAACGGTCATCGCGACGCTGGGTCGCAGGCCCGCGGCGCAACAGGGCATTAACCCGCGAGACCAGCTCCATCATGCCAAAAGGTTTGGTCAGATAATCATCCGCCCCATTATCAAGACCGGTCACCACATCGTATTCGGCGCTCTTGGCCGTCAACATCATCACCGGAATCTCTGCCGTCGCCGAGTGTTTGCGCAGGTTTTTCAAAATGGCGATGCCGTCCTCATCGGGCAGCATGATGTCCAACAAAAAGAGGTTGGGCAGCGCCTCGGCGTTGGCCCGATACAACTCGTCGGAGGCGGCAAAACCGCGAACCTGCAATCCGTTTTGCTCCAGTGCGTAGATCGCCAGGTTGCGGATATTCTCATCGTCTTCAACGTAATAGATCATCATCCGAGTATCTCACCTTTGTAATAACCAGTAAGTGAGTATTCTACCCATTCTGCGACGTTTTGTGCGTGGTCGCCGATGCGCTCAAAGTACTTGGCGATCATCAGCCGGTCGACGGCCAACTCGCTGACCTCCTCATGCGAGCGGATCAGCGCGGTCATCTCGGCGCGGACGATCACAAACAGGCGGTCGGCCTCGTCGTCGCCAGCAATGACCTTGCGGGCCAACTCCAGATCGCGTTGGATAAAGGCGCTGATGGCCCCGCTGGTAAGTTCGGTGGTGACCTCGGCCAACTGCGGCAGATGCCCAGCCAGGCCGTCATCGAGCGGGCGGTTGGTCATCAACACGATCTCGCAGATGTCTGCGGCCTGATCGCCGATCCTCTCCATGTCAGAAATCATCTTTAAGGCCGCAGAGATGGTGCGCAAGTCGCGGGCTACGGGCTGTTGTTGGAGCAGCAGACGCAGGCAGAGCGACTCGATGTCGCGCTCCTTGCGATTGACCTGCTCGTCAAACTCGATGACCCAGCGGGCCTTGCGACGGTCGTTTTTGGCCAGCGCAAAGGCCGCCCCCTTAAGCGAGCGCTCTATCAGCACTCCCATCTTGGAGAGCTCCTGATTGAGCTGCTTGAGTTGCTCGTCAAAATGCA
Organism: Coriobacteriales bacterium; assembly: GCA_031276475.1. Classification (GTDB taxonomy): domain Bacteria; phylum Actinomycetota; class Coriobacteriia; order Coriobacteriales; family UBA8131; genus JAISMZ01. The sequence goes on along the minus strand of JAISMZ010000074.1, from coordinate 1,798 downwards.
TACGTGGAGCCATTGCTCACCGCTTTCCCAGCGGGCCATTCGCGCGGTGCCTACCGCTTACCCGCTGCTGTCGCCTGTCGATCGCTGTCACGACTCGCAGGTCACCCGAACCTTCCCGTTATGTAGTCTTCCGTACGCTTGTCTTCCGGCATCGAGAACAGCTTCTCGGTCTGGCTGAACTCCACCATCTCGCCGAGCAGAAAAAACGCCGTCTTGTCGGAGATGCGTACTGCCTGCTGCATGTTGTGGGTGACGATGACGATGGTATAGCGATCCTTCAGGGTGATTGCCAGATCCTCTATCTTGCCGGTGGAGATTGGGTCGAGGGCCGAGGTTGGCTCGTCCATCAATAACACCTCCGGCTCCACCGCCAGTGCCCGCGCGATGCAAAGGCGTTGCTGCTGGCCGCCGGAAAGCCCGAGCGCGTTGCGCTTCATGCGGTCCTTTAACTCATCAAAGATAGCGGCATCGCGCAGCGAGCGCTCAACGATCTCATCGAGCTGGCGTTTGTGGTGGATACCGTGGGTGCGCGGGCCAAAGGCGACGTTGTCATAGACGCTCATCGGAAAGGGATTGGGCTTTTGAAAGACCATGCCGACCCGCTTGCGCAAAAGATTGACATCCATCTCGCGCGCAAAGATGTCCTCGCCGTCAAGCGCCACCCGTCCCGTGATGCGGCAGCCCTCAACCAGGTCGTTCATTCGGTTAAGGGTCTTGATCAGCGTTGATTTACCGCAACCCGAAGGCCCGATGAAGGCGGTGATCTCGTTGGCCATTATCGACATATTTACACTGTAGAGAGCCTGAAAACTGTCGTAGAAAAGGTCGAGGCCGCTGATGTTGATCTTAGGCTCCGGTTGCTCAATCATCGGTTTTTCCCCTCGTCAGTCGGCGGGCCACGACGGCTGAAAGCGTGTTGATCAGCAAGACGATGACCAGCAGGATGACCGCCGTCGCATAGGTCTTGTCGATGTGCAGGCCTTCGCTTGCCAAAACATACATATGCACACTCAGGGTGCGTGTGGAATCAAAGGCGCTGGCGGGTATCTCGGCAACCGTGCCAGCCGTGTAGATCAGTGCCGCACTCTCGCCAACGATGCGCCCGATACCGAGGATCACGCCAGCCAGGATACCGGGGATCGCCGAGGGCAGAAGGATCCTGAAGACCGTGCGCAGACGCCCGCTGCCGAGGCCAAAGCTGCCCTCGCGATAGGTGTCCGGCACCGCCTTGAGCGCTTCTTCGGTGGTCCGCATGATAATCGGCAAGATCATGATCGCCAGGGTAAAGGCGCCGGCGAGCAGGCTGATCCGCCAGCCCAGGGCGGTCACGAAGAACAGCAGTCCAAACAGGCCGTAGACGATTGAGGGGATGCCGGTCAGCGTTTCGGCCGTGATCCGTACGATCCCCACCAGCTTGTTGCCCCGTCCCGTGTATTCAACGAGGTAGATAGCCGCGCCGATTCCCAGCGGAACAGCCAGACCAAGGGCCAACGCCGCCATCAGCAGGGTGTTTATCAAAGCCGGCATCAGCGAGACATTAAAAGGCGTGTAGGGCAGGGCGAAGAGATCCCAGGAAATGTTGGGGATGCCCATCACCAGGATGTAGCAGACGATGAACAGCAGTGCCGTGATGGTCGCGGCAGCGCCGAGGTAGACCAAGATGCGCAGCAAAAGGGCGCGCAGGCGGGTGTGGCGGGCGTGGCGGGCGGCAAACTCCGTGGTGATGCGGGCGGGGGCCGCCGACGGCGCCGAGGCGGTTGCGGGCGAGGTAGTTGCGGGCGGGGTGGCTGGCAAAGGC
>JAISMZ010000059.1 GCA_031276475.1 Coriobacteriales bacterium | reverse complement strand
CGCTCTACCAGGCGCTGGTTGTCGGCCAGGGAGAAGAACTCCCCCACCGTCCGCGCGATTACCGGACCGACTCCCTCGATCTCCTCCAACTCCTCAGCGCGGGCAGCGGCGAGAGCCTTGGCGGAGCCAAAATGCGCGGCGATAAGTTCTGCCACCTGCTTGCCTACGTTACGGATGCCCAGGCCAAAGAGCACCCGCGCAAAGGGGCGACTCTTGCTGGCCTCTATCTGGGCGATCACCTTGGCGGCAACGGTCGGGCCAACCAAAACGGGGGCGACTGTGCCCTCCTTGTTGGTCTCCAGCGCCGCCACTGTAGCGGCGTTCAGGCCGTAAAAATCCGCGACGTCTTTGAGCAGGCCCTTCTCCACAAGCTTTTCTATCAGGCGCGGGCCAAGGCCGTCGATGTCCAGGGCACCGCGGGAAACCCAGTGCTCAAGCCGCTCCTGAAGCTGTGCCGGGCACTCGGCGCTGACACAGCGAAAGGCTACACCGTCCTCGTCGCGATAGACTTCGGAACCACAGGAGGGGCAACTTGACGGCATCTGCCAGACGGGCGCGTCCGCCTCCCTGAGGGACAGAACCGGACCGAGCACCTCAGGGATAACGTCGCCGGCCTTGCGGACGATTATCGTATCACCCACCCGCACATCCTTGCGGCGGACCTCATCGAGGTTGTGCAGGGTCGCCCGCGCCACCGTAGATCCTGCCACCAGCACAGGGTCAAACTCGGCCACCGGTGTGAGCACGCCAGTTCGTCCAACCTGCACGACTATCCGCCGAAGCACCGTGGTCTTCTCCTCCGGCGGAAACTTATAGGCGATGGCCCAGCGCGGCGCCTTGGCGGTAAAGCCCAGCGCAGCCTGCAGAGCAAAGGAATCTACCTTGATAACCACGCCGTCAATCTCATAGGGCAACTCGCCGCGACGCCTGAGCGAGCGTTCACAAAAGGCGATGACCTCATCGTCGCTGGCGCACAGCGTTACGTCGGGGTTAACGTGAAAGCCGGCCTGGCGCAGCCACTCGAGCAGCTGCCACTGCCCGCGCAATCCCAGCGCCGCCGCCGAGGAGGTGGGCATGGCGTAGATAAACGTAGCCAGGTCGCGCTGGGCGGTTATCTGTGGATCCTTCTGGCGCAGGGAGCCGGCCGCCGCGTTGCGCGGATTGGCAAAGGTCTTGGGCGTGCGTGCGGCAGGGGCAGGGGGGGTGCTACTCGCGGACGGGGCGGATGGCACGTCAGAGGCAGCGGGCGGGGCAGGCGCTGTGGAGACGGGCAATGCGGTGGAGGCGACCAAAGCCGTCTCGGTCCCCGCCTCTGCCGCCAGCGCCGCCGCATTCAGGCGTTCAAAGCTGGCCTTGGGCATGAAGACCTCGCCGCGCACCTCGACGCTCAAAAGCGCCTGGGGCTCCTCAACGCGCAGACGCAGGGGCAGGTCGCGTACCGTGCGGGCATTGGCGGTGACGTCTTCGCCGGTAACACCGTCGCCGCGCGTTGCGGCGCGTTGCAACGCGCCGGCCACGTAGGTCAAAGCCAGGGATGAGCCGTCGATCTTCAGTTCGCAGACCAGACGCAGGCCTGCGTCTGCGCCGGTGGCCGTCTCGGTCGCAGAAATCGTCGAGGCGACTGTCGGCACACCCTCAGGGGCGGCGGTCGGCGCGGCCGGCGTCTCACTGCCAGCCGCTGCAGGCGCAGTGCCCTCCAGCGCCAGACGAATACGTCTCAACCAATCCCGCAACTCGTCGAGATCCATGGCATTGTCCAATGAGTACATCCGTTCGGCATGGGTTACCGGCGCAAAGGATTCACCCGCATAGCCACCAACACGCTGCGTTGGCGATGTCGGCGTGATCAGGGACGGATAGCGCGACTCCAGATCCTGCAGCTCGCGCATCAGCGAATCAAAGGCCGCGTCACTGAGAGCCGGCTGATCAAGCACATAATAAAGGTAGTTATTCTGTTCAATCTCCGCGCGCAGATGCTCGACCCGCTCGCGCGCCGCATCCGGCGCTGCCGCAGGCGCCCTTACGTCTGCCTTCGCGCTCGCGATTATGCCCGCAGCCGTCTCGCCATCCGCTCCTGCGACCACCACGCCGTGCGCGGTCGCCTTGAGCGCGCCGGTCTCCTCGAGATCCTGATTAAGGGCCATAGCCCGTGTGTCATCCATCGGTAAGCCTGCCTTTCACTTTCTGGGCGCTGCCCGTGCCCGCTTTTACAGTACCACGCGCCATCTTCGCGAGCAAGTATTTCTCGGCGCGGTATAATAGTCTTTTCACAAAATGAACCACAACCCGAAGGGATATGGGCAGCCATGGGTAAACGATATGCTTCTACCAACCTGGTCGCTGTGGAAGACGCACTGGCGATGACCCTCAGCCAGGTGCGACGAATGCCTGTGGAGGAGGTCGAGCCGCTTGATTCCTATGGCCGCGTGCTGGCCCGCGACATCGCCAGCGACATCGACCTGGCGCCGTTTGCCAGTTCCTCGATGGACGGTTTTGCCGTGCGTGCCAAAGACCTTGTCGGGGCCGAGGCACACAACCCAGCGGTGCTGGAGATTGTCGGTGTGATTGGCGCCGGCAGCGTCTTTGACTCCAGTTTACACAGCGGCCAGGCGCTACGGATAATGACCGGTGCACCGCTGCCCGACGGCGCCGACAGCGTCGTTAAGATCGAGGACTGCAAGGTCAGCGGCGAGAGTACCGAGCATCCGGCCGGCATCCAGGTACTGATTCCCGCCGCACATCCGTTGGGCGAAAACGTGCGTGGGGCAGGCGAAGAAGCTCGCGCGGGCGAGGTCTTGCTGCATGCGGGCGAAGTGGTCAACGCGGCCGGCGTTGGTCTGCTGGCATCAACCGGACACACGCGGGTGGCGGTCTATGCGCGGCCGCGAGTGGCGGTCTTTTCCAGTGGCGACGAGCTGGTGGAGTTTGGTGAGGTTCCCGGGCCGGGCCAGATACGTAATTCCAACACGCTGGGTCTGGCCGCCCAGGCGCGCGCTGCCGGTGCGAAGCCTACCGTGTTGCCCAAGGTTAACGACAACCCTGAGGCCTTTCTTGCGGCCTTTGCGGCTGCGGTGCGCGACCACGACATGGTGGTGATTAGCGGTGGCGCCGCCGAGGGCGATTACGACTATACCACCAGCACCATCCGCCAGCTCGGCGAAGTATTCTTTAACAAGGTAAATATGAAACCCGGCAAGGCGCAGACGCTCGGACAGATAGACGGCGTACCGGTCTTTGGCCTGCCCGGCAATCCCGCAGCAGCAGCCGTTGGCTTTGAGGTACTGGTACGCCCCGCACTGCGCCAGATGCAGGGGTTTTCTCAGCTGCAACGCCCCATAAGCTCTGCCCGCACAACCCAGGCGATTAAAAAAAGTGAGGACCGCCGCCACTACCTGCGTGCTCGCCTGAACGTTGACGCGAAGGGACAACGCAGCGTCACTCCCTTTAGAAACCAATCCTCGGCCCTGCTGCGTGCTCTTTATGAAGGCAACTGCCTGCTGATTGTTGCCGAGGGCCCTCAGGATATCGCCGTTGGTGAACAGGTGCCCTGCCTGCGCCTGGACCTGCCCGAGGGGGCGTTGCTCTGATGGCCTACGACAGCCATGCGCGCAACATAGATTACCTGCGGATCTCTGTCACTGACCGCTGTAATTTGCGCTGCCTGTACTGCATGCCCGAAGAAGGTGTTGCCTGGAAACCCCACGAGGCGATGCTCAGCCTTGAGGAGATAGCGCGCGTGGTGCGCATCGCCGCCGGCGAGGGTTTCAAGCGCATTCGACTGACAGGCGGTGAGCCACTGGTGCGCCGCGGCATCGTCAACCTGGTACGCGATATCATTGCCACGCCGGGCATTGAGTCGGTTGCAATGACCACCAACGGTATCTTGTTACCCGAAATGGCAGCTTCATTGCAGGCGGCGGGGCTCTCGCGCGTGAACATCTCACTGGACACCCTGGATCCCGCGCAGTTTACCCAGATCACCCGCTGGGGTGCCATCGAAGACGTCTATGCCGGCATCAACAGCGCGCTGGAGACGGGCTTTAATCCGGTAAAGATCAACGCAGTTGTGGTGCGCAGCCTACATCAGGATCTGCTGGCCTTCGCCCGGCTTTCTCTGGATCGCCCCTTGCATGTGCGCTTCATCGAGTACATGCCCGTTGGCGAATCGTGTGGTGGAGAAGGGCTGGGCTGGACCGAGGCCGATACCATCCCCAATGAGGAACTGATCTCACTGATAGACGCCCAGGCCACCGCCGCCGGTTTAGGGCCGCTGATCGCCCTGAACGCCAGCGAAAAACCCACGGGCTGGGGCCCGGCACGCTATTATCATTTTGCTGGCGCTCAGGGCACCGTCGGCTTCATCAGTGCCCTCTCACGGCACTTTTGTGAGGAGTGCAACCGTCTGCGCCTGACCGCCGAAGGCCAGCTGCGCCCCTGCCTGTTCAGCGACTTGGAATACGACCTGCGCGGTGCCCTGCACAATGGCACAGACGAGGCTGTGCGTGCCGTACTGCGTGAAGCCCTGAGTTCCAAGCCGGACGAACATCACCATCAGGTAGGCACCGAGCGACTGATGTCGCAGATCGGAGGCTAGAAAAAACATGGAACAACCCCAACTGACTCATCTGGATGAACGCGGTGCCGCCAGGATGGTAGACGTCTCGGCAAAAGACGACAGCGTCCGCATCGCCCGCGCCGAAGGCTTTGTGAGCATGGCGCCCGAGACGCTGGCGATGATTGTTGAGGGTAAAGCCGCCAAGGGTGACGTCTTGGCGGTGGCCCGCATCGCCGGAATCATGGCCAGCAAGCAGACCGCGTCGCTGATACCGCTTTGCCATCCACTGAATATCACCAAGTCCGCCGTCGAGCTCGTACCCGTAGAGGCCGCCGAGCGGACGGACGGACGACCCGGCATTCGGATTACCGCTACGCTGGGCGTCACGGGCAAAACGGGCATCGAGATGGAGGCGCTGACGGCCGTCTCGGTGGCCTGTCTGACCATCTACGATATGTGCAAGGCCGTAGACCGAGGTATGGAGATAGGCGAGATTCGCCTGTTACACAAGTCCGGCGGTAAGAGTGGCACCTGGGAGCGGTATCCAGTGACAGCGCCCTCCCCCGCCTGAATCGACCGATAAGGAGTGCCATGAGCCTGAAAATCGCGATCATCACCTGTTCTTCCAGTCGTAGCTTTGCCGAGGACAGCGCCGGGGCGACGTTGGAGCGACTGATTGAAGAGCGTGGCTGGAAACTCACCGAGCGCGTCGTGATCCCCGACATCCGCTCCGAGATAGCCAACGCGATCATTGTTGCCGCTGATGCGGGAGCCGACATCATCTTGACCTGTGGCGGCTCCGGCCTCTCCCTCCAAGATGTTACGCCCGAGGCCACCGCCGACGTCTGTGAGCGCAACGTTCCCGGCATCGCCGAGGCTATGCGCGCCGCCTCGCTGCAAAAGACCGGCCGCGCGATGCTCTCCCGCGCTGTGGTCATGCAACGCGGCTCGACGCTGGTAATCAATCTACCGGGCAGCGAGAAGGCCGCCCTGGAGAACTTCGAAGCCGTCTGTGAGCAGTTTGAACACGCCGTCGCGATGATCGCCGGCGGCGGCCACTGAACTGCAGCAAGCGACACGGGGGCGCAGGGAAACGACACAGGGCGACGGTTGCGAGACGACATATCGGTTCTTTTGTGTTCCTGG
>JAISMZ010000056.1 GCA_031276475.1 Coriobacteriales bacterium | reverse complement strand
CCAGGAACACAAAAGAACCGTCCCTCTGTGTCAAAGAACCGTCCCTCTGTGTCGTCTGTGTCGTCTGTGTCGTCCCCATTATGTTCGGCACACCACCAGCGCTTTGAGCAGCTACTGCTTGGGCGTCACTACAGCGAGCTGCCCTTTCTCGCCAGCCGCGTCAGTGGCAGCGATTCACTGCCCCATACCCTGGCTGCGCTGCAGGCCATCGAGCAAGCCTTCAGCCTGCCCGTGACCATACGCACCGAGGCCCTGCGCGAACTGATGCTTCAGGCCAGCTATCTGCAAAGCCACGCCAGCCATCTCTACTTTCAGATTGTCGCTTCCGCTCTGGGAAGCAATGATTCAGTCGGCGTGGCGAACTTCCTAACGTTGGCACAAAGCCATCCGGACGCCTTTGCCAACGCCGTAACGCTTCGCCAGCTGGGCAGCGAACTGCTGCGCGTCGTTGGCGGGCGGGCCATCCACCCGATAACCGCCACCATCGCCGGTTTTAGCCGTGAACCCCGCCCGGCCGAGCTACTGGCGACAGCTGAGCGCCTGGACGCGGCGCTGGACGCGGCGCTGGCCACCACCGAACTCATCCACAGCCTTGTACCAGCAACCGCCTCCCGCAGCACTGTGGATGAGGACGCCGCCCCCACAGCTGTCTTCGCTGCGGCTGCCGCTTCCGCTGCCGTTCCTGCTTCCTTTACCCCCACTGCGCTCGAAGCTACCTCTGCCCCCGCTACTGCCGAGCCTGGAGCCGCCCCCGTCCCCGCTGCACTGGATCGCGTTAACAGCTCCTGGGACAGGCTCAGTCAGCACAGCAAGCTGGCGGCCGCAAAGATTGGTCTGCGTCCCGTGGAGCATAACCATCACCGCAATCCCGAGGCTGAGGCGGTAGAATTGGTGGAGGCTGTAGTGCGCTGCGCTGCCCTCTGCCGCGAACTCGCTGCCGAGCCGCCTGCGCCCGTCGCCGCCGCGCCCGTCGCGTCACCCAACCAACCAGCCCCGCCGTCCTCCACGCCGCTGCCCTCAATTCCCGCGCGAGCAACCGAGGGGATCGGCATCGTCGCTGCCGCCAAAGGCACACTCAGCCATCACTACCGCTTTGATGCCCAGGGTTTTGTCACCTCCGCAAAAATCGACGACACACCTCGCTCCCGATAGCGAGCGGCCTACCCGCTCCACCATCCCGCAAATCAGCCTCGGTAGCGCAGGCAAACGCTTGGGGGTATACCGGATAAATGACGACGGCAGCTGCACGCTTGTTGAAAGCACGGTAGAAGGCGACAGGATAGTCTTTTACACCAACCACTTCAGCCTCTATGCGATTGTTGAGCTTGCCGCAGACACTGGTGGTGCTGCCACTACCGGCTCGCAGGGCGGCGACGGCCTTGCCGCGCTGGATGAGGCCGCAGTGCCCCTTGCGACTACTGAGCCAGGGTCTAACTTTGTGCTGTTGCTCTGGCTTATCCCGATAGCCTTGGTACTGGGCCTGGGTACGGCGCTCATCGTCCGTCGCCGCCTGGGGCGCGAGGCAGCCGCCGGCTCCGGTGGCGGAGCGCCGGGAGCGCCAGCGTAGGGCAGTCACTAAGCTGGCTTTGGACGCGAGCTGAAAGGGGAAAGGCCGAAGCCGTCTCCCGCTTGGGGGGCGGCTTCGGCTGACAGGGGGCTTGTGGAGCCGCGCGCCGCACGTTGTGGACAGCTGCGTTATAATGTTTTATCCGCCGGCCCAGCTGTGTGCGGAGTCGACAGAAAGCGCTGGAACGACAAACCATGTTTGGAGAAGACATGAGCATCAGTAATGAGAGGGTTAACGAGGTTCTGGATATTATTCGCCCGATGTTGCAGGCCGATGGAGGCGACGTTTCGCTGGTTGAGGTCAGCGACGACGGCGTCGTCTCGGTTGAGCTGCAAGGCGCCTGTAAAGGTTGTCCGATGAGTCAGCTGACCTTGGCCAACAGCGTGGAGCGCGTCCTCAAGGAGCATATCCCCGAGGTCACCAAGGTTGTGCCGGCCCTCTGAGGCCCGCTCTGGTAAAGTGAGTTTTTGCTGGCAGGAACGCGGTTGCGACGAGGAGATGTGGTCGCGCTGCCCCCATGCCGTCTCCAGTAGTGACGGCGTTTGTGTGGCGGAGTGCCGCTACACTCGTTGCGATCGTCCTCAACATAAGACAACCACGGCATTTGAGCTGTTTTTTGATCCGACCCTCGACCGCTCTGCGGCAATCAAAGAGACCTGTGGCTTTTGCGAGCACTTTCTGGTGAATGGCCCGCGGTTGCCTGATCTCGCCGCGCCTGCGGACGGCTTGCGACCTGCCGTGTCGCCCACAGACCCGCGACCCGCCACGTCGCCCACAGACCCGCGACCCGCCACGTCGTCCGCGACCGTCGCTGCCGCCCCGCCGCCCCCCCACTAAGCCATGCTCAATGACCTCTACCACGCACTCGACCCGGTGGCCTTCTGGATAGGCCCCTTCGCCATCCGCTGGTACGGGCTGGGCTATCTCTTCGGGCTGCTTTTGGGTGGCTGGCTGATACTGCACACCGCCCGTCGTTGGCGACTCAGCTTCAGCCTCGATGCCCTGCTCAGTGTACTGGTGGCCTCGGCCTTTGGAATCATCGTCGGCGCTCGCCTGGGCTATGCGCTCTTCTACGGCGGCGACTATTACTTCAGCCATCCCGCCGAGATCATCACCGGCATCGCCAGCGGTGGCATGTCGTTTCATGGCGGCCTGCTGGGGATGGTCATCGCGATGGTTGTGGTTGCGCGCGTCACCAGGATGCCGCTGTTGACCCTCGGCGACCTGATAGTCATCGCCGCGCCGATAGGCATCTTCTTGGTGCGCATCGCCAACTTCATCAACGGCGAGCTTTGGGGGGCGCCAACCGACCTGCCCTGGGGCGTCATCTTCAGCGACACGGGCGGCGGCACAGTCCCACGCCATCCCTCACAGCTCTACGAAGCGGCTCTTGAGGGCGCGGTAATGTTCGTTATCCTCAACATCTTGGCACTTAAACAGCCCCCACGCCCGCGCGGCAGCTTTCTTGGCCTGTTCTTGCTGCTTTACGGCGTCTTTCGTGTGCTTGTGGAGTTCGTGCGCCAGCCCGACGCGCAGATCGGCTACCTTTTTGGCGACTGGCTGACGATGGGAATGCTGCTTTCTGCGCCGATGATTGTTGCCGGTATCGCGTTTTTGCTGTTTGCTCACCGAAAACGACTGCCGCAGCAGGGACTGCCGCAGCTTGAGGAAGCGTCGGACTCCTCCAAAGTATAGAATAGCTGAACAGCATAAGCCCTGCGTTCCCTTTAATTGGAGGAGGAGTTATGGCGGCTTTGGCGGAGTCTACCTATATCTGGAAGAACGGCGAGAAACTGGCCTGGGCGGAGGCAACCACGCACATCCTGTCGCACGCGCTGCATTACGGCACGGCGGTTTTTGAGGGGATGCGCTGCTATCAGACCGACAGCGGCTCCGAGGTCTTTCGTCTGCCCGAGCACATGCAGCGCCTGGTGCGCTCGGCGGCGATAATCGACATGCCCCTGCACTATACGGCCGACGAGCTGTTGGAGGCGACCGCCGATCTGATTCGCGCCAACAACCTGCGCTCCTGCTACGTGCGCCCAATAGCCTTTCGCGGCTACGGTGCGGTGGGCGTCAATCCGCGACCGGCACCGGTGGATGTGGCCATCGCGGTCTGGCCCTGGGACGCCTATCTGGGGCCTGAGGCGCTGGCGAGCGGCATCACTGCCGGCATCAGTTCCTGGCGACAGCGCTCGGCAAACGCCACGCCGGGAGCCGTTAAATCTTCAGCCGGTTATCTGAACTCGGGACTGGCGCATATGGAGGCAATCGATCACGGCTATGGCGAGGCCATCCTGCTCAACGAATCCGGCATGGTGGCCGAGGGCTCGGGTGAGAACATCTTTATCGTCCGCGACCAGACGCTTTACACGCCACCGCTCTCGGACGGCATCCTGGCCGGCATCACCCGCGACTCGATAATCACGCTGGCCCGCGACCTGGGCTATACGCTTAAGGAGAGTTCGCTGGTGCGCACCGACCTCTACACGGCCGACGAGGTGTTCTTCACCGGCAGCGCCGCCGAGGTAACGCCGATATCGGCTATCGACGGACGGCGCATCGGCGGCGGCAGTCGCGGCCCGGTGACCACCGTCTTGCAGAGTCGCTTCTTTGAGATTGTCAGCGGCAGGGTGTCCGAGTACGAGCGCTGGATGTATCGGATAGAGGCTGATGAATAAGCTTTTTGCGGTGTGCGGCGGCGGATTGTTGGGTGGCTGCGGCGCCGCGCTGGTGGCAGGCGGCGCTTGGGTCTGTGCCGCTGCGCTGCTAGCAGGTGGCGCCCGCTCCTGCGCCGCTGGCCGCACCGTCGTGCCGCTGGCGGCGAGCGGCGACTGAGATGCTCAGCGTACTGGATACCACCCTGCGCGACGGCCAGCAGCGCGAAGGCGTGCATCTGACGCTGGAGGACAAGCTGCGCACGGTCGCCCGGCTGGATGCCGCTGGCCTGCCCTATATCGAGGCCGGGTTTCCTGCCTCCAACCCCGTTGACGCGGCACTGTTCGCCGAATACGCCGCCGGTCGCGTCGCGCTCAGGCAGGCCCGGCTGGTGGCCTTTGGCATTACCCGGCGCAAAAACAGCGCTGTGGAGGAGGATGAGCAGCTAAGCTATCTTGCGGCCTGCGCGGCCCCTGCGGTTACCCTGGTGGGCAAGGCCTGGAGCCGCCAGGTGGAGTTGGTGTTGGAAACTGACGCAGAGGAGAACCTGGCGATGGTCGCCGAGTCGGTGGCCTTTCTGGTGGCGGCCGGCAAACAGGTGCTGTTTGACGCCGAGCATTACTTTGACGGCTACCGCGAAGACCCTGCCTTTGCCCTGGCGGTGCTGCGCGCGGCGGCGGCGGCCGGTGCTGACGTCTTGGTGCTTTGCGACACCAACGGCGGCCTGTTGCCGCAACAGGTGTCTCAGATGGTGCGCGAGACGCGGGAGGCGCTTGCGGGGGGTGGGGCGGTGCCGGTTGGGGCCGCGACTGAGCCGCGCGCGGCGGCCGGCGCGACGCACGCGACTGCGAGCGAGCTGAGCGCGGCGGCTGCTGCGACCGGGGTGCGCTCAGGAGCCGGTGCCGGGTCGCTCCCGGTAGCCGCGAGCAGCGCCGCCGTCAAGCTGGGCATCCACACCCACAACGACAGCGGCTGCGCCGTGGCCAACGCCCTGGAGGCGGTGCGCGCCGGTGCGCAGATGGTACAGGGCACCGTTAATGGCTACGGTGAGCGCGCCGGCAACGCCGACCTGATCGCGCTGCTCGCCAATCTGGAGCTGAAGCTTAATTACGAGGTTATTGGAGCGCAACACCTGCGCTCGCTGACGGCGCTCTCGCAATACGTTGCCGAGGTCTTTAACATCGCGCCGGACGCGCATCAGCCCTATGTGGGTGCCAGCGCCTTCGCGCACAAAGGTGGCCTGCACGCCAGCGCTACGGCGCGGTTGCGCGACGCCTACGAGCATGTCCGCCCCGAACTGATCGGCAACTTTACCCACATTGTGGTCAGCGAGCTGGCGGGCAAGGCATCGTTGCAAAGCAAAGCCGCCGAGCTGGGAGTGGCGCTGCCCGGCGATGAAAGCGAGCTTAATAGCTTACTATCTCATGTGAAGGCCCGCGAGGAGCACGGCTATTCCTATGAGGCGGCCGATGCCTCGCTGGCGCTGCTGCTTTTGAGCGAGACGGGCAGCCCCTGGCAGGTGTTTCGCCTGGAGGGCTTTCGCGTGATTGCCGAGAAGCGTGCCGACGGCGCGGTGCTCACCGAGGCGACGATCAAGATCTTTGTTGATGGTGAGCGCCATATCGCCACCGCCGAGGGCAACGGCCCGGTAAACGCGCTTGACCAGGCGCTGCGGATGGCGCTCGGGCGTTTTTATCCACAGATAAATCTATTGCGCCTCAGCGATTATAAGGTACGCGTTTTGGATGAGAGCATCGGCACCAGCGCCGTAACCCGCGTAGGGATAGAGACCACCGACGGCGAACACAGCTGGGGTACCGTGGGCGTTAGCGAGAATATCATCGAGGCGTCCTGGGATGCTTTGGTCGACTCGATTACTTACGGCCTGCTGAAGTGATGCTTCGCCGGAGGTTTTGGTGGATGTTGCCCGCCGCCGTGCCCGCGGCTGCGGCTGTAGTTCACCGGAAATTCTGGCGTGCGTCTGCTGCCGCCGCGCTCACGCCTGCGGCGGTCTGCTAAAGTAATAGTAATCGGAAATCAGGGGAGCCCGTAGGCGGGCTGAGAACAGGCAGCGGATGCCTGGACCCTTTGGGGCGCGCCCTGCGCCCCGCACCTGATATGGGTAATGCCAACGAAGGGAGATTTATCATGGAACTTGCGCCTTTTCATCTTGCCGTGGCGCGGCGCGTGCCTCTGATCCACAACATCACCAACTATGTGACCGTTAACGACGTCGCCAACATCCTGTTGGCCGCCGGTGCCTCGCCGATCATGGCCGATGAGCCACAGGAGGCGGCTGAGATCACCTCGATCTGCGACGCTCTGGTGATAAATATCGGCACGCTGAACTGCCAGACGATTCCCGCGATGCAGCTGGCGGGAGCCACAGCCAACAAACTGGGGCATCCGCTGGTCTTGGACCCTGTTGGTGCCGGTGCCTCGTCCCTGCGCACGAATACGGCCCGCGAGCTGCTGGAAGCCCTGCGCTTTACGGTGATTCGCGGCAACAGCTCCGAGATCAAGACCCTCTTTGCCGGTGACGGCAGCACCCGCGGCGTGGATGCCAGCGACTTGGATGCTGTAGGCGAGCAGGGGCTTGAGGCCCTGGCCGAGGTCGCCCGCCGCTTTGCCGCACGCACGGGAGCCGTGGTAGCGATCACCGGCGTCATAGACATCGTTGCCGGCCCGGACGGACGGGCGTTCGCGGTGCGCAACGGGCACGCCATGATGGCCCGCATCACCGGCAGCGGCTGCATGCTCTCGGCCCTGGTTGCGGCCTTTGTGGTGGCCAACCCCGAGGCGGCGCTGGAGGCCACGCTGGCGGCCGTTGCCACGATGGGCGTCGCCGGAGAGCTGGCCTACGAGCGAGTCAGCGGCTCCACGGCGGGCGCGGGCGACGGCGCAGCTGTTGCGACCGGCGGCGGCACCGCGAGTTTTCGCAGCGCCCTGATAGACGCCATCGGGCAGTTGGACGGCGCGGCACTGGACGCGCGCGCAAACGTTGAAGAACTCCGCTGAAGATGAGCGAGCTGAAAAGGGCCATAGG
>JAISMZ010000013.1 GCA_031276475.1 Coriobacteriales bacterium | reverse complement strand
GCTGCCCTTCATCGCCCAGACCAACGCCTATCTCATCTGGGCTGTCTTTTCTGGGGTGTTCGCCTGCTTTTTTATCATCCAGCCAAACTGGAACATCATTGCCAGCCATAAATACCGTTTGAACATCATTGCTCTGGTACCCAACGGCCAGGCCCATATCTGGCTGTCAATAGGCATCGGCTATTTTCTTGGCTGGTTGCTCTGGTTCATCGGCTTGAGCGACTTCTGGTTAACCCAGGCTCTCGTTGCTCTGCTTTGCGTCTTTGCCGTCTTTCACACCACAATCGACCTGCAAGACATGCAGAGGCTTGCCTTTCAAGACGATGACCCCGGTCCTAACGAAAGCGCAACCGCACACAACGGGGGGCGACTGCATCGGTTCTTTGGCTATTGCAACAATGTGGCCCACCAGTACAAACTCACGCCCAGGGAATCCGAGGTGCTGGTTTTGCTGGCTAAGGGACGTAACGCCGGCTACATCGCCAGCACCTTGGTGCTCTCTAACCATACCGTGAAAACGCACATTTATCATATCTACCAAAAACTGGACATCAACTCTCAGCAAGAGCTCATAGACAAGGTGGATAAGGCCATGCAGCAGGCCGATTGATACCGGCTGGCGATGAAAGATGCCCCGCTGCCACTACCGCCTCCCAAAGAAGACACCGTTCAGCCATCACAAAGGCTACGATGCAGACGCGTCCTCAAGGCACGTCAGGCAATAAGCCCCAAAAAGTCCCGGGTTCGCTCGTGCTGGGGGTTATCGAGGACCTGCTGCGGCGGGCCTTGCTCAACTATCACGCCGCCATCCATAAACAGTACGCGGTCGGCGACCTCGCGGGCAAAGCCCATCTCGTGGGTGACGACGATCATCGTCATGCCGCCCTGGGCCAGCGAGCGCATCACGTCGAGCACGCCGCGTACCAGCTCGGGGTCGAGCGCGCTGGTGGCCTCGTCAAAGAGCATCACGTGCGGATCCATGGCCAGGGCGCGGGCGATGGCGACGCGCTGCTGTTGGCCGCCGGAAAGCTGGGCCGGCATGTACTCGGCGCGATCGGACAGCCCGACCTTCTCCAACTGCGCCAGGGCAATGCGCTCGGCCTCCTGCCGGGAGCGTTTGAGCACCTTGCGCTGAGCCAAGACAACGTTGTCGGTGGCCGAGAGATGTGGGAAGAGGTTGAAGGACTGAAACACCATGCCAACGTGTTTACGCACCTCGTTGATGTCGGTCTTTGGGTCGGTGATCAGCGTATCCTCAAACCAGATCTCGCCGGAAGTGGGCTTCTCCAAAAAGTTAACACAGCGCAACAACGTTGACTTACCAGAGCCTGAGGAACCGAGGATCACCACTACCTCGCCGCGAGCGACCTCCAAAGTGACGCCCTTTAAGACCTCCAGGGAGCCAAAGTACTTATGCAGGTCAAGGATCCGGATGACGGCGGGCTCGCCGCTGGCAGATGCCGTCGTGCCATCGTCGGACGCGACCCCATCTGGGGCGGCAGCCACCGCCTCGCCTGCGCTCACGCGCTGCTCAGCCATCACTCACCTCCCGCTGCTCTGCTCGTCGGCCGTGATGGCACTGCTCGCCTCGGCGTCTACGGCGACAAGCGGTGCCGGCCTGGTATACCACGGCAGCCCGCGCTTCTTCTTGGGCGCGGGCGGCTGCGAGCTTTGGCCTTCCGAGGCCGCAAGTTTCTTCTCAAATGAAGATATAATGCGGGTCAGCGGCAGGGTCACCAGCAGGTAGTAGCAGGCCGCTACCACATAGGGGGTCATGTTGCCCGTGGAGGCGACCATCGATTTTGCGAACATCATCTGCTCCATCACGCCAACCGCCGCAAGCAGCGAGGTGTCTTTGTAGAGCAGGATGAACTCCGAGGTAGCTGTAGGGATCACGCGGCGCACGGTCTGCGGGATGATTACCGAGAACATCGTCTGAAAGGCGTTCATTCCCAGCGAGGCCGAGGCCTCAAATTGGCCTTTGTGGATGGACTGGATGCCGGCCCGAAAGATCTCGGCCAGATAGGCCGAGGAGTTCATCGCCAGCACCAGGATACCCAACAGATAGCTGTCCACGCGCACGCCCAAAAGCGGCAGCCCAAAAAACGCGATATACATCTGCAAGAACAGCGGCGTGCCGCGAATCACGTTTACGTAGATCGAGGAGACCAGGCGCAGGATGCCCAGCCGGGCCATCCGCAGAAACGAGATGGCCAGGCCGATGGGGATGGCCAGCGGAAACCCTACCAGCACCAGTCCCAGCGAGCGCAGCCAGCCGATGAAGAGGTTGGGAATCGCCGCCACTATCAGCTGCGGACTGAAGAATATCTTTAGGAAGAGTGCCGAGTTCCAGGCCTCGACCCAGGGTTGCCCGTCCAACCAGTCGATAATCTGCTGGGTGCCCGTGGTGCCTTTAACGGAGATCGCCTGCGGGCCCGCAACCTCAATGCGCTCGCCGTTGGCGTTAAGGTAGGTAGCATTGATGTAGTAGTCACCGGCGACCGTTGGCAGAGCCAGATTGTACACCTCAATGCGAATAAAAAGCCCCGACTCCACCGGCTCGGCAAAATCAACCGTGGTGGAGGTCGCAGAGATCTCCTGCTCAAAATCGTAGCTCAGGCGGGTGGTGTCTTCAAGCACCGTGGCCTTGCTGTTAGCGTCTTCTCCCAACGCGCAGCCTGCCGGGAATTCCAGCGTAATAGACGTGACCTGCTCGTCGGCGCCAACGGTGGCCTCCCACGTGACGCGCGTCGGCTGACCGCCGAGAATGGCGTTACCATCCGGCTCGTTGGGTTTGGCGGTGGTCTTGGCCAGGGTCAGACCAAAGGCAGGAGGTGAAGCGCTCAGAAAGACAAAGAGAGACAGCACCATCACAAAAGCCAGCGCGGTGCGCAGTGCCCGGATGACGGTGTAGTCTCTCATAGCAATCAGCGTCAGATGCCCAAAATCTGCCCTCGTGCCCGCAAGGCCGCAAAAGCGACCCTACGGGCACCGAAAGACGCGGTTATCAGGCAGCCTTTGACTTAAGAACGACGCAGGCCTGGTTGGAGTCGAAGTACGGGGTGCAGAAGTCCACCAGCTGCTTGCGCTCGTCGTTGATGGTAAACGATGAGACGCCGATGTCGGCGACGGTGCCGGCAGCCACGGAGGCCAGGATGCCATCAAAGTTTTGCGGCGGCAGGTACTTCAGGGTCAGGCCCAACTCGGCACAGATGGCCTGCATCAGCTCGTACTCAAATCCCGCCGGCTTGTCGCCATCCATCTCGATGAAGGGCGGATAATCGCAGTCGGAGGCGACGATCAGCGTGCCCGACTCAACCAGCTTTAACTCGCCGTCTGCGGCGGCCGCATCACTGGCGCTCTCTTTGAGGCTGGGCGGCGAGACATCGGGGAACCATTTTTTAAAGATGGTATCAAACTGACCGTTGGCCTTAAGCGTCTGCAACGTCGCGTTGACCTTGGCCTTCAGTGTTGGATTGGTCTTGGAAACCGCAAACCCGTACTGCTCGCCGGTGGGAATGGTCTCGAGAATCACGCAGTCCTTATAGGTGGTGGCAACCTGCTCGGCGGCTACGGGCTCGTCAAAGAAGACCGCCTCCACATCTCCGGCTACCAGGGCAGCCAGAGCCTCTGAGGTCATGTTAAAGTTCTTCAAGGTGGCGCCGGGCAGGTTCTCGGTAACCCAGTCGGCACCGGTGGTACCGCTTTGCGCGGCAACGATCTTGCCATCCAGATCCTGAGCGGACGAATACTTGCCTGCCGCAGGCGCCGCGCTGCTGCTGGCAGAGGCACTGGCGCTACCACTGCCGCTGGAACCCGAGGGCTGACCGCCGCCGCAACCGACGAGCGCCAGGCCCAAAGCCAGGCAAAGCGTCAGAATAGCAGCTAAGACTGTCTTGCTTCTCTTCTTCATTAAATCCTCCATTTCGCGTCTGGCCGGTGCGTCAGGCACCGAAAGCACGCGCTACATCCCTATAGTGCGAAGTAGCACGCCGATAATCATAGCGCATTTCTGCCCTCACTACCAACCACAAACGCCGATTACCCCCGGTTCTCTACCGGCCGCTTGCCACTGAGCGGACATTTTGCCCTCAGGAAACAGCGATTTAATAAAACTGTGCTGCGCCGCAAACTCGCGGGCAAATCAGCCCGTGCCGCCGGCGTTTGAAGGATCGGGCAGATCTTCGCCGGTATCAATCTGTCCGGGGTCGCCTGCGGGGGCCGCAGACGCCGCGCCGGCCTCGCTGCCAGCTCCGCTGCCCGTACCCGCCGCGGCATTGGCATCGGTGTTTTGCGCCACCACCGCCTGGCTGCTGATCACGACCTGCGCGGAAACCGGGCCGAGCCACTTGCTGATGATCACAACCAGCTCGCCGTTGTCACGCAACTCGCGCAGGGCGCCGGTAAGCGCGTCGGCCAGCGTGCCATTGTCCGCAGCAACCGCGCAGTAAACGCCTATTGGTGTACCGAGGATCTTTACGCAGGAGATGTCTTGGTACTCGATGGCCAAATAGGAGCCAACTATCGCGTCGGCAGCGGCATAGGTGGACGCTCCATCGTTGACGGCTTTCAGCGCGTCGGCCAGCGTAGCCACCGAGCTGG
The DNA here is from genome assembly GCA_031276475.1 of Coriobacteriales bacterium. Taxonomy (GTDB): domain Bacteria; phylum Actinomycetota; class Coriobacteriia; order Coriobacteriales; family UBA8131; genus JAISMZ01. Next base: position 3,916 of record JAISMZ010000013.1, on the reverse strand, counting down.
CCGTCCCCTTGCCGATAAGCTCGTCAACCGTCCAGGCGCTGAGCGAGTCCTTCTGGGCGGAGATCTTGGTGCCCGACAGGGTCTGAATGTCCAGCTCCGGTACCTCATTTGAACGGGTCTTGGCAAACAGCGCCGGGCCCGAAAGCAGATAGGGGCCAACGGTCTTGCCCTGCGTGACGTTGGAGCCGCTCTGTTCAACATCCATCACCACGTCCACCGAACCGTCGGCTAAAAGATCGTCGGGGCTTTTGCCCACCATGTCAACGATCTCAACCTTCAGCCCGAGCTGCTCGGCCAAAGCCGAGGCAACGTCAACGTCGATGCCGACGATCTTGCCTTTGGAGGTGCCCGCATAGGGAGCGTGGGCGGAATCCACACCAACTTTGAGCACCCCTGCCGCATGAACAGCGGGTACGTCAACGGTCGGTGTAAGCGCCTGTTGCTTGCTGCCGGTCGCACCGGCGCAGCCGCCGAGCGCGAGGCTCGCAGCCAGCAGGACGGCTACCAGCGCGGCGGCCCGAGTCATTCTCCAGAGCTTCATCTTCGTCCTTCCTGTTTCAGGTCCATTCGGCTGACCTGGTCTTTGACCCCACACTCGCATACTGGGACGGCCGCTTGATACTATCTCACTACTGGCCCTCTCGCCCGGGAGGCGGGATGCCTCATGCACCGGACGGTACGGCTTACCCCTAAGACGCGCCGTGCTCACGGACGACTCAGGCGCAGGGCAGCGGTCGCGTCGCAAAGGCGCAAATCTGCCAACGCGCTGAACCATCGCGTTTACGTGGATCCTTTTGGCCGCGTCTACCATGGACTAAGGTAGCACATAGCTGCGTTTACATCACCAAAATCGCGGCGGGTGCGGCTTTGTAAACGCAGCTATGTGCTACCCGCAACCACAGACCCGAAGGGACAATCTCTGATTGTAACAGAACGCATCGCCGGCGCCTACCTTTCGCTTGGATGAGAGGCCAGAGGAGGACAGAGCAAAGGCTCAACACATCCGGGCGACAAAGAAGTCGGCCATCGAGAACAGCAGCTCGCGGGCCGCAGACGGCGACAGCACGGTGCCCAACTCGCTTTTTGCGTCGGCTATCAGGCCGGTGGCATAGTCGCGGGCAAAATCCAACGAACCGGCGTCGTGCATGATCTGCACGGCGGCGCAGAGGCGCGCTGGCACCGCAGTATGAGAAGCTAATATAGTAGCTAGCTCGCCTCCCTGCGCGGAGTTCTGGATGGCGTGTACGGCAATCAGCGTGCGCTTGCTCTCGGTGATGTCGGAGCGAAAGTCCTTGCGGGTGGATTCAACGCTGCCCACAAGATTGAGCAGATCGTCCTGAATCTGAAAGGCCAGTCCCGCAGCCAGGCCAAAGGCGCGCATCGCCTCTACAACAGCCTCATCGGCGCCACCGCAGATGGCTCCCACCGCCAGCGGCGTTCCCCCGGAATAATGCGCGGTCTTGCGGGTTGCCATCAACAGATAGTCCTCCACCTTCAGGTCAAAACGGCCGTCGCGCGCCCAACCGATGTCCAGCGCCTGCCCCTCAATGGTGCGCGTGGTCATCTCTACCAGCTCGTGCAAAACGCGGATCTTCTCCGTATCGCTGAGCAGGGTATCATCCAAAACACTGCCGGTAACCAGCGACAGGGCCAAGTCTCCGGCGTTGATTGCCAGTCCTTCGCCCTCGGCCAGATGCAGGCAGGGCACACCGCGGCGCAGCTGTGATTCGTCGGCGATATCGTCGTGGATAAGGGCTGCGGTATGAAAGTGCTCGATGGCCGCCGCAGAATTGCGCACCCGCGCCGGGTCGCCGCCAACGGCCAGACAGGCCAGCTCACAGATCAGCGGACGGTGACGCTTGCCGCCATTGGCGCTGTAGGCAGCCAGTGGCTCGTAGAGATAACGGTTGATCTCGGCGTTTTTACTGGAGGCGTAAAAGCTGGCGACAACAGCGTCGATGCGCTCGGCGTTGCTGGCCAGATAGTCCTCAAAACCCATAGTTTCCCATCTTATCGTTTTATCCCTGTTATCTGATCGGGCACCGATGGATCAGCGCCGTCTCCTCAGAGTAGCGCGCCCGGCATAAAGGCCACTGCTACCCAGTTGCTCTTCAATGCGCAGCAGCTGGTTGTATTTGGCAACGCGGTCGCTGCGGGCCGGCGCACCGGCCTTTATCTGGCCTGCGCCCGTGGCCACCGCAAAATCGGCGATGGTAACGTCTTCGGTCTCGCCGGAACGGTGCGAGATGACACAGCTATAGCCAGCCTGATAGGCCCGCCCAATGGCCTCCAGAGTCTCGCTGAGCGTGCCGATCTGATTAAGCTTGATCAGTATCGAGTTAGCCGCGCCGCGCTCAATGCCCTGCTCCAGGCGCTGCCTGTTGGTAACAAAGATGTCGTCACCCACCAGTTGCAGCCTGTCGCCCAAGCGCTCGGTGAGCAGCTGCCAGCCGCTCCAATCCTCTTCTGCCATGCCGTCTTCCAGCGAGACGATCGGATACTTCTGCGCAAGCTCCGCCCAGTATTCAACCATCTGCTCGCCGGTCAACTCGCGGCCCTCGCTGGCAAGGACATAGCGCTGACGCTTGGCATCAAAAAACTCGCTGGCCGCCGGATCTAAAGCAAAGGCGATCTGCTCACCCAGTTCGTAGCCGGCCCGCTGCACGGCTTCAGAGAGCAGCAGCAGCGGCTCCTCGTTGTTCTTCAGGTCGGGAGCAAAACCGCCCTCATCGCCGATGGTCGCAGAAAGGCCGCGCTCGCCGAGCACTTTCTTCAGGGTCTGATAGACCTCGGAGCACCAGCGCAGAGCCTCGGCAAAGCTGGTGGCACCCACGGGCATGATCATGAACTCCTGAAAATCAACGTTGTTGCTGGCGTGCGCACCGCCGTTCAAGACGTTCATCATCGGCGTTGGCAGCAGATGGACATCAACGCCGCCAAGGTAGCGATAAAGCGGCAGTTCGCAGAACACGGCAGCGGCCTTGGCAACCGCCAGCGAAGCGCCGAGGATGGCGTTGGCACCCAGCACGGTCTTGTTGGCACTGCCATCAACGGCGATAAGCTCGGCGTCAATGCGGCGCTGGTCGCAGGCATCAAGGCCCACAAGCGCCTCGGCGATCTGACCATTAACATGCTCCACGGCCGCTGCCACGCCCTTACCAAGGTAGCGCGGCGAGCTGGAATCGCGCAGCTCACAAGCCTCAAACGCCCCCGTAGACGCACCCGACGGCACCGCCGCGCGGCCAAAGGAACCGTCGTTCAAAATGACCTCGACCTCTACCGTAGGATTGCCGCGGGAATCAAGTATCTCGCGACCGTAGACGGCCAGTATGATGCTCATGGGGTGCTCCTTTCATGGGGGGTTGCGGGCGCAGGTGCAGCAGTTGTGGAGGATGACGGAGCGGGCGCGGGCAGACGCTCAACCGCTTTTGCGTCCTGCCAAAACGCCTCCAACTCTTCCGTTTGGTACGACTCCAACACTCTGCCTTCCTCGCTGGCGTACTGCTCCATGATAGCCCAGCGGCGGCGAAATTTGCGGCAGGCGGCGCGCAGCGCACTCTCAGCGTTGATACCGCTGACGCGAGCGACATTGACCAGCGAGAAAAGCACGTCGCCAAACTCCTCCTCCGCCGCCTCGGAACCGGGTGCTTCGGCATTAAACTCGGCTATCTCGCTGGCCACCTGGTCCCAGATGGCCTGGATGTCAGGCCACTCAAAGCCTGTCGCCACCGCCTTGCGAGAGATGTCCTGAGCCTGCATCAGGGCCGGCAGCGCCTGCGGCACGCCGTCGAGCAGGCCTGTGGGGCTGAGCTTGAGCGCCGCGCGGCGGGCGGCCTTCTGTTGCTTTTCCCGCAGCTTGATCTGATCCCAGAGTTCGAGAACCGCCTCGGGGGTGGCGGGGGTGGCGCCAAGGGCG
>JAISMZ010000009.1 GCA_031276475.1 Coriobacteriales bacterium | reverse complement strand
GTTGACAAAATCGTACCGCCCCTTTTGTCACTTTGGCTGACTGGGGCCGTTCATCGCGATGAACGGGGGTGCAAAAAAACTTGACAGCCCCACATGCGGCGCTGTATCCTTTGTTATATCGCACCCTGCAGCGCTAAAGCGCTGTAGAAACAACAAGGTACCAAAGAGAAGGGGCAGGCAGATGAACTTCTGGCAACAAAGCATCAAAGGGGCTCAAAACAGGGACTCTTGCATTGCCACGACAGGACGTGCAGCGGCAGCAGGGCCTGCTCCCCGCTCCGCCTCTCAAATAATCGGGGGGGGGGGGGCAGTTTAATGCTTGCGCCCTGCGCCGCTGTGACCGTAAGGGCTTCACACTCGTAGAGGTAATCGTCGTCCTCGTCATCTTGGCGATACTTGCTGCCATTGCCGTTCCTGCGCTGACGGGATACATTGAGAAGGCGAAGTGGAAGCAGATTGAATCGCAGATGACCACGCAGATGACGGCCGTCCAAAGCATGCTGGTAGAGTATTATGCGGACAACGGGGGTATCAAAACCTATACTGAAGCCGACGCCCCCGCTGATGCCCTATTCAAGTCGATAACCCCCCATGCTTCGGGTGCGGATCTTTATAGTGTTGGCGGCTTCACCCCTGCCGGCATCCAGGCATACGCAGAACTGACGGGGGACAGCGACAGCTTTGGAGGCCGCGGCATCAGGGAACGATGGTTTGGCGCCATAGTGGATCCCAGCGGCACCATACAGCACTATGCCTATAATATCGGGGACTATTTTAAGGCGGATGGGAGTGAATCTTCATACGATGTTTTGGCGGCATGGTATGAGAAAGACCTCGATTCCACCGACCCTGCAATCGTTACGCTAAAAGAGTACTTTTCAAAGAAAAAAGACGGACTTGAAAAGACGACCAGCGGGTTTAATTTCTATCGTTATTACAGAAGTACCTCGCAATACGAGAAGCTGAATTAGACGGAGACAGATTGACAAAAGGGTTAACGAGTTCGCCAAGTTGACAAAATCGTACCGCCCCTTCTGTCACCCTTACTTTTTCACCATTACCTGTCGTTGTCGCTGGCTGAGGGCTGGGGCGCGACTGACTGCGGCGCGGTCCAGGGAGCGCGGCCCAACGCGGCCAGGATTGGCTGCACGCAGGCGATGGCGGCAACGGCCTTAAGCGCATCGGGCAGTGCGAAGGGGAATACGCAGGCAACGAGCGCCGTCCAGATGTCGGTGTTGGTAACCACGCTGAACCAGAGCACGCCGCAGGAGTAGTTGGTGAGCATCAGGATTAGCGCCGCAGCTACGCTGAGCGCCAGACTGCCCGCCAGCGTCTGTGGCCGTCCGCCGCCGCGCATCGGGCGTGCCAGAAGCCAACGCAGGCCGGCGACGAGCACTGCGGCCACGAAAAAGCCCAGCAAGAACCCGCCGGTCGGGCCGAGCAGCCAGGCGATGCCGCCCTTAAAGCCCGCGCCGATGGGCAGGCCAAAGGCACCAAGCAGCAGATAGCCGCCCACTGCCGCCAGCGACTCGCCGGGGCTGAGCACGAGGATCACTATCAGCAGCATCATCGTCTGCAAGGTGAAGGGCACCGGTCCGAGAGGCACGGTGATAAAGGCGCCAACGGCCAGAAGCGCTATCGCCAGGCCACAGAGCGTGATCGAGCGGGTGCGGGATGTTCGCATCTCAGCCAGCTGCCAGCTGCCTATAGTCCTCCAGGCGTTCGCGGGCGTCCTTCTCCGTACCTTCAAAGAGGGTCTCGGCAACGTCGGGGAACTCCTTGGCCAGCGCCGAATAGCGGCTCTGGGCCATGATGAAGTCGCGGAAGCTCTGCGTGGGCTCCTTCTGGTCGAGCGTGAAGGGGTTTGCGCCCTCTTCAGCCAGCTGCGGGTTGTAGCGATAGAGCTGCCAGTAACCGCAGGCCACAGCGTCTTTGATGTTTGTCTGGGTCTTGCCCATGCCAGCCTTCAGGCCGTGGTTGATGCAGGGCGCGTAGGCGATGATCAGCGACGGGCCGTCGTAGGCCTCGGCCTCTAAGACCGCCTTCAGGAACTGGTTCTTGTCGGCACCCATGCCAACCTGAGCAACGTAGACATAGCCGTAACTGATGGCGATGCGGCCGAGATCCTTCTTCTTAACGCGCTTGCCCGAGGCGGCAAACTTGGCGATCGCTGCCTGGGGGGTGGCTTTGGAGGCCTGCCCGCCGGTATTGGAGTAGACCTCGGTGTCAAAGACCAAAACGTTGATGTTTTCTCCAGAAGCCAGTACGTGGTCCAGGCCGCCGTAGCCGATGTCGTAGGCCCAGCCGTCGCCGCCCAGCGCCCAGAAGGACTTCTTTACCAGGTAGTCGCGGTGGTCGATGACGGTTTGGGCATGAGGGGCATCGGCGCGCAGCTCGCCGCTGGCCCAGGCGGCCTCTATCGCGGCAACCAGCGCCTCGGAGACGCGGCGGGTCTGGGCGCCGTCGTCGCGCAGCTCAAGCCACTCGGCAGCGGCCGCGCGCAAGGTAGCGGGGGCACCCTCGCAGCCGCTGATATGCTCCGCCGCCGCTATCAGCCGCTCGCGAATCTGGCGATCGGCGACCACCATCCCCAGGGCGTATTCGGCGTTGTCCTCAAACAGCGAGTTCGCCCAGGCCGGGCCGTGCCCCGCCTCGTCGGCGCAGTAGGGCATCGAGGGCGCCGAGGCACCCCAGATGGAGGAGCAGCCGGTGGCGTTGGCGATCATCATCCGGTCACCAAAGAGCTGGGTTATCACCTTGATGTAAGGGGTCTCGCCGCAGCCGGCACAGGCACCGGAGAACTCAAAGTAAGGTTTGGCAAACTGACTGCCCTTAACCGTGGTTTTAGCTATCGTGCCCTCGCGCACGGGACGTGCGAGCGGCAGCGAGGCGGCGTAGTCCCAGCGCGCCTCCTCGGCCTGCTCCCAGCTACCTTCGCTCATATTCAGGGCCTTGGTCTTGGCTGGACAGACATCGGCGCAGTTGCCGCAGCCCAGACAGTCCAGAACCGAGACCTGTATCCGGTAATGCAGGCCCTCAAGGCCTTTGCCGTTGGCCTTCAGCGTGACAAAGCCGTCGGGGGCCGCAGCCAGCTCGGCGTCGCTGAGCAGGAAGGGCCGGATGGCAGAATGCGGGCAGATGAACGAGCATTGATTGCATTGGATGCAGTTCTCGGGGGTCCAGACCGGCACCGCGCTGGCCACGCCGCGCTTCTCCCAGGCCGAGGTGCCGGAGGGAAAGCTGCCGTCCTCGCGACCGCTGAAGGCCGATACCGGCAGCAGGTCGCCCTCCTGGGCGTTCATCGGCACGAGGATGTTGTCGATGAAGGCGGGCGGCTCGGCGGCGGCGGCCGTCGCGGCAGTTGCGGGGGCACCGGCAGCCGCGGCCGCGCCGCCAGCCGTCGCAGCAGCCGCGCCGTCGCCAGCCGCGGCAGCGCCGTCGCCAGCAGCAGCCGCGGGGGCACCAGCGACCGCGGTGTCGCCGCCAGCCACGCCGGCCACGGGCCGCAAAAGATCGCCGTCCTCCTCCACAGCGTCTTGCCACTGAGCGGGGATGACTATCTCCTCAAAGGCGCTGATCCCGGCATCCACGGCGGCGTAGTTCATGTCCAGGACCTTCTGGCCCTTTTTGGCGTAGGCCTTGTTGATGCCGTCCTTCAGGTAGCCCACTGCGTCGGCCACGGGGATCACCTCGGTCAGCGCGAAGAAGGCGGCCTGCATGACCATGTTAATCCGGTTGCCCAGGCCGATCTCGCGGGCGATTCGGTTGGCGTCAATCAGGTAGAAGCGAGCCTTTTTGGCGGCCAGGGCGCGCTTTACCGCGGCCGGCAGGCGCGCGTCCAGCTCATCGGCCGTCCAGGAGCTGTTGAGGACGAAGATGCCGCCTTCCTTAAGGTCGCGCAGCATGTCGTAGAGGCGCAGATAGGCCTGGTTGTGGCAGGCCACGTAGTCGGCGCGGGTGATTAGATAGGTGCTTTTGATCGGCTGAGCGCCAAAGCGCAGATGCGAGATGGTCACGCCGCCGGACTTCTTGGAATCGTAGGAGAAGTAGCCCTGGGCATAAAGATCGGTCTGGTCGCCGATGATCTTGATCGCGGTCTTGTTGGCGCCCACCGTGCCGTCGGAACCCAGGCCCCAGAACTTGCACATGATGGTGCCCTCGGGCTCGGCAGAAAGCGTGGCGTCGTAGGGCAGCGAGCTGTGCGAGATGTCGTCGTTGATGCCTATCGTAAAATGGTCCTGGGGAGCGTCGGCGGCGAGGTTTTTAAAGACGGCGACGATCTGTCCCGGCGTGGTGTCTTTGGATCCCAGCCCATAGCGGCCGCCGATGACCAGCGGCGCGTCCGTGCGGCCGTAGAAGGCGTTGCGCACATCGAGGTAGAGCGGATCTCCCGGCGCGCCCGGCTCCTTGGTTCGGTCCAGTACAGCGATGCGGCGCACGCTCGGCGGCAGGGCCGCGAGGAAGGCCTCGGTGACAAAGGGGCGATAGAGACGGACCTTTAACAGCCCGAGCTTCTCCCCTGCCAAGACGTTTTCCAGCGTCTCCTCGATGGTCTCGTTCACCGAGCCCATGGCAACTATCACGTTTTCGGCATCCGGCGCACCAACGTAATCGAAGAGGTGGTACGTGCGCCCCGTCGCGGCCGATACCTGCGCCAGGTACTCCTCAACCACGCCCGGCAGCGCGTCGTAGAAGGGCTGGGCGGCCTCGCGGGCCTGAAAGAAGACGTCGGGGTTTTGGGCGGTACCGCGGATGAAGGCATGCTCGGGGCTCAGTGCGCCGTCGCGGAAGGCGGCCAGGGCCTGGCGATCCAGCATCGCGGCCAGATCGTCGTAGTTCCAGACCTCAATCTTTTGCACCTCGTGCGAGGTACGAAAGCCGTCAAAGAAATGGAGGAACGGCACGCGGCCCTTAATCGCGGCCAGATGGGCGACGGCGCCGAGGTCCATCACCTCCTGCACCGAGGAGGAGGCCAGAAGAGCAAAGCCGGTCTGGCGGGTTGCCATCACGTCGGAGTGGTCGCCAAAGATGCACAGCGCGTGCGCGGCAACGCTGCGGGCCGAGACGTGAAAGACCCCCGGCAAGAGCTCACCGGCGATCTTATACATATTGGGGATCATCAACAGCAAGCCCTGGGAGGCGGTATAGGTGGTGGTCAGCGCGCCAGCGGCCAGCGCACCATGCACCGCACCGGCGGCTCCGGCCTCGGACTGCATTTCCTGCAAACGCACGGTCTGGCCAAAGATGTTCTTCTGCCCGTAGGCGGCCCATTCATCAACATTTTCGGCCATCGTTGAAGAGGGGGTTATCGGATAGATTGCGGCGACGTCGGTAAACGCGTAAGAGACGTGTGACGCTGCGGCATTGCCGTCCATGGTCTTGATGATCTTCTTGTCTGCCATCGTTGATGCCCTCACTTCCTGCTCGGATCGGTTCAGCCACAGAGCCACTCCCGGTCGAGTGGTTCCGCACTGTTGGACTCGCTTTCCGCCGGTGCCGTCTGAGTCCTCTGGACACTCGGGCGCGGCAGCGGAAAAGCATATTTTACTGTCTGGAGGGGTCTTGCGATATGCCCCCCTCGCCTTACGGTCGCAAGCACAGGGCGAGGGGCGGCGGCGGGCGGTGGGTGATAAACCGTCGCCCTACTCCCAACGCACCTTCTCTTCCTCGTAAAACCCACGCGAGCCATCCGCCTCGGCGGGCACACCGATGGCGATGATGTTAAAGGGGACGAGATTTTCCGGCAGCGCAAAAAGTTCGCTGATTGCCGCAACTTTATCCTCAGTTGGATAAACACCGCACCAACAGCTGCCCAACCCTTCGCTGACAGCCTGGAGCAAGATGTTCTCGGTGGCCGCGGCGCAGTCCTGAAAGAGGTAGCCTGCAGAGATGTCGTTGTGGATGTTGGTGTTGCCAATAACTATGATCGCCAGAGTAGCGGTCTTGAGCATACCGGCATAGGGGTGTGCCTGAACGATCGCGTCAAGCTTGCCGCGATCGCGCACGACGATGAACTCGCAGGGGCGCATATTGCAGGCACTTGGCGCCAACAGAGCGGCTTCCAGCAGGTTGTGCAACTGCTCGTCACTGACGGGCGCTTCAGGCTGATAGGCACGGATGGAACGGCGACGAGCAATGATCTCGGCTACGGGCATGATGACCTCCTTGCGGCTTGTCTTGGCTTGTCTCGCGGTGCGCTTGATACTTTGCTACTGCTGACATGGTAACGGATGCCGGCAAGAAGCGCCAGAGCCTGAAAGATCACAGAGCGGTGCAGAAAGGCCAGGGAGGCGCCGCTGGGGAGGCGCCGCTGGGGAGGCGCCCTAAACACTTGCGCAGCCAATGCGTCAATCGGCGCCTCCCGAGGCGTTGCTAAACCATCTTTGCCGTTGTCGCGCCCGTGCGTCTCTTAAAGACTAGCAGATGCGAGACAACAACCACCGCTGCTATCAGCGCATGTGCCACGGTAAACAGGTCTACGACGACCATGGTGCCGGTGATGTCTTCTGTGGCGCTGAACACCAGCGCCCCTACCGCAACAGCGGTAAACTCAAGAACAAACCATGTCGAGTTGGTCTCCTGCTTCTGCCCCTGAAGTGCAAAGTCACCGTTATTGCGACTCAAAACCAGGTATCTGAGCAGCGAGTAGACCGCCAGGGCCAGTGCCGCCAAAACAAACAGCAGGTTGAGAAGGGCCCATGACCTCGGGCTGTCAGACGTAAAGGCCAATGATGCCGGTGCCTCCTGTGGCTTCGCAGGTTCCTTGCTGGCCGTATCGAGCCGTGCGGACTCAGCGATTGGATTTGGCTCTGCGGTGGGAACAAGGGCGGCAGGCATAAACGTGCCGCGACGCAGCGCCTCGGCAACGGCAGGGACAGGAGTTGTCGCAGCAGCCGTGGGATCTGTCGGAGCAGCAGGATCTGTCGGGGCGGCAGGAGTTGCCGGAACAGCAGGAGCTGCCGGAGCGGGAGCAGGTGGCGTGGTGGGAGCGGGCGGCGCAGGAAGATCTGGCACAGAGGGAGTTGACTCGATGGCCTGCCCCGTGAAGGTGATGGTGCCGCTGACCTCATGACCTGCATCGAGCGTTGTGGTAAAGCCGATAGGAACATTAATCGCTGTCACGGTAAACTTCCCAGTTGTCGGGTCAAAGCTCGCGCCGCCGTCAAAGGTAATGTTATGCGCGCCCAGGCTGTAGGTCGCATCACTGACGTAGCTTCCCGGCCTGTCTGGGTCAGGATGGGTGAGGATGAAGAGCGTCTGAGCCTGGGCGTCAAAGCTGGAAATCCCTTCTTGCAGACCAACGGTGTCAAGCAGGCAGTTATCAGAGCAGGAGAGCCGGTCGGTGAGGTTGGGATTGTGGCTCACGTCGAGGGCGGCGAGTTGATTGCTGAAACAGGTGAGAGCCTCCAGTTTGGGATTATTGCTCACATCAAGGCTGCTGAGTTGGTTATTGGAACAGTGGAGATAAATCAACTCAGGGCTCTTGCTCACATCGAGGCTGCTGAGTTGGTTGTTATGGCAGTAGAGGTTTTGCAATGCGGAATTACTGCTGACGTTAAGGGTGCTAAGCTGGTTGTCCTCGCACCAGAGGACTCCTAAAAGGGGGTTTTGGCTTACGTCGAGAGCGCTTAGTTGGTTGCCAAAACAGTGGATGTACTCCAGCTTGGGATTATTGCTCACATCGAGGCTGCTGAGCTGGCAGTTTTCACAGGTAAAAGCCCACAACGCGACATTTTTGCTGATGTCGATGGCAGCCAGCCGGTTATCGGAGCAATGAAACTGGGTCAGCAGGGGAGCATGGCTCACATCAAGGGAGCTGAGCTGGTTGCCGTAGCAGGCAAAACCCGTGAGTAAGGTGTTTTTGCTGACGTCAAGGGAGCTGAGTTGATTGTTGGAACAATTAAAGTTTGTAAGCGCGGTATTGTTGCCCACATCAAGGGAGCTGAGCTGGTTGTCTGAGCAGTTCAGGCTTGTAAGCGCGGTGTTACTGCTCACATCAAGGGAGCCGAGTTGGTTGTTCTGGCAGTAGAGCCAATCCAACCGGGGGAACTGCTCGACGCCTTTAAGGGAGGTGATACTCCTGCTGCTTACGTCGATCTTTTTCACTTTTTCTAACTCGGAAGCTGAAAGTATGCCGTCCTTATCGGCATCAAAGCTCTCCGTCACATAGCTGCGAAAGATCGGATCGGGAAACGCTGCCGCATCGATGGGAGTGCCCGTGCCACTACCAACTCCCTCGTCGGCGTAGACCAGAGAGCCGAGAAACAGCAGCATCGAGACAACTGCAATCACCAACAACGACGCGGACAGCCCGTTCTTCTTGACCTTCATTTCTTTCCCCTTACTTTTTTCATGGAACTCTTTGCGAAGCATTGCGCTCTTTCAACAGACGCATGATAGTGCGAGTCTGATAAAAAAACCGGGTACTTTTATGAAAAGTCGGGTACTTTTTATTGTTTTTTGACGAGCAGTAGCGAAAACCCCATCATGCTGACAAAATCAGGCAGTTGCTGTTACTATTCAGACACTGATCTGACAAAACCCCTCTGTAGCTGGTATGAGCTCTCACCAGCTGCGGCCGACGCCGGCCGCAGCTGGGTACAAGCCAGCTACGGCCGGCACCGGCCGCATAACAGGATACAAAACTCAGACGCAGCTGCCTTCAGCTGCGCGGCGGGCCTCAGCTCGCCTGCGCCAGCTGCACGGCGATATCGGTGAAGTTCTGTTGCGGTATCGAGCCGGTGCCAATCAGCGAATAGTTGCCCTCCGGCCAGGTCCAGGTTGCCCTGAGAATACCGCTGGTGGCAATCTCAACGGTCAGCGTGGCTTGAACACCATCGCGGGTCACGCTTTGAGTCTGTGGCGAGCTGAACTCCTCATAGACGCCAGACAAATTGCTCTGGGCAACCGCTGAGCCGCGATAGATAAAGCTGGTGTCGTTAACGAGGAAGTCCACCTCGGCAATCTCCTCGCCGATGATGTAGAAGCTAACATCAGCTGCCTCAGTGGGAACGGACATCCGCAGATTCAAGGCCTTGAAGTCATCCAGGCCAGAAACCCGCTTCTGCGGATTAGGCAACTGAGCAGCGCTGGAGGACGAGGCGGATGCCGAGCCGCCGGAGCCGCTGCTGGACGGAGTGGCGGAGGCCGAACTGCCACCGGAAGCAGAGCCGGAGCCAGAAGGAGCGGCGCTGCCGCTGGCATCCCCCGCAGGAGCGGGAGCGCCGCAACCAACCATCAGCGCAGAAGTGGCCAGGGCAAAAACCAGGATCAGTGCAAGTAACGGCTTTCTCATGATCTTCCCTTTCGTCGGGCGCGGGCGCTCAGCTTCGGGAGCCTCAAAGCGCTGCCCGAATCGTGTCGGTCGCCTGCTGGGCCTCAAAGGCCGCTTTCTCAACATCTAACGTCAGATACTCACCGTCGCGATAGAGCACCTTGCCGTCCACCATCGTCAGCACCACATCGGAGCCCTTGGCGGAGAACACCAGGTTGTTACGCAGATCGTTGACGGGTCGCATCCAGGGCACGTCCACGTCTAAAACTACCAGATCGGCACGATTGCCCAAAGCAATTGTACCACAGTCCAAACGCCCCTGAGAGCGCGCACCGGCCAGCGTAGCAGCACGCAGCGCCTGTGCGGGCCCAACCACGGTGGCGTCCCCGCTCGCACCCTTGTATATCAGCGCCAGCAGATAGAGTTCCTTGAGGATGTCGTGGCTGTTGTTGGAGGCCACGCCGTCGGTGCCCAGCGCCACGTTCAGGCCAGCGTCCAGCATCTCCGGCACCGGCGCAAAGCCAGAGGCCAGCTTCATGTTGCTGGCCGGGTTGGCGGCGACGGTCACACCGCGCTCGCGCAGGATCTCCCAGTCGCCCGGCTCGGTAAAGACGCAGTGCGCGGCGGTGCAGGGCGCGGCAAAAAAGCCCAGCGAGTCAAAGTAGGCCACCGGGGTCATACCGCCGCGGCGCTGCTTGCACTGCTCGTGTTCCAGGCGCGTCTCGCTGATGTGGGTGTGGGTGCCAAGCCCCAGCGCCACGGCGTGTTCGGCCACCTCGCGCACGACGTGGGGGTTAGAGATGTACTCCGAATGGATGTTCAGATCGATGCGCAGCCGGCCGTCATAGCTGTTATGGTAGCTTTGGGCATAGCGCTCGTTAGCGGCGGCGGCCTCGCTGCCGGCGTAGCGGACATCGTCGTCAAAGGCCATAAAGCCGTCACAGAGGTTGGCCTTGATGCCCGACTCGGCCACCGCCCGCGCCCGCGCGTCCATGAAGAAATACATATCGGTAAAAGCCACCGTGCCAAAGCGCAGCATCTCGGCTATCGCCAGGCAGGTCGCCGGGTAGGCATGCTCGCTGGTGATCTTCGCCTCAAAGGGAAAGACGCTATCGTAAAGCCAGCTTTGCAACGGCAGGCCCTCGGCATAGCCGCGCAGCAAAGTCATCGGCACATGGCTGTGGGTGTTATACAGTCCGGGGATCAACAGGCGTCCCTTGCCGGAATAACTTGTGGAGAAGGACGCCGCCTGCCCGGGTGGCGGAGCCTCCTGACCAAGATACTCAATGCGCCCGTCCGTGACCCCGACGAAGCCCTGGACGATCTCAAAGTCGCTGTTCAAATAGCTGATGTTGGTAAATAGCATCCTGCTTCCCTTCTACGATAGCGGTGATGGGACAATACAACACAGAGGGACGGCCTGAAAGCGGACACAGGGACGGTTCATCTGTCAGTCGCTTATCAACCGCGCGAAGCGGCGCTTGCCGGATTGGACGACCGTGCCGCCCGCGCCGGCGGCAAATGCCGTGGTGGGCAGGTCGTAGTCGCCCTTTTGAACAACGTTGCCGGCCACACGCACGCCACCGCCGTCTATCAGGCGGCGGGCCTCGCTGTTGCTGGCGGCAAAACCGAGCGCCACCAGGACAGCCGGGAGGTGATAGGCACCGTCCTTCTCGGCAACTGAAGGCAGCGAGGCAAGCGAGTGCTCGGGCATCTGCTCGGGCGTCTCCTTGGCCTTGAACAGCCGGTCGAAGGCCGCCTCAGCCGCCGTTGCCGCCGCTTCGTCGTGATAGGCCGAAACGATGTTGCGCGCCAGCGAGCGCTT
>JAISMZ010000290.1 GCA_031276475.1 Coriobacteriales bacterium | reverse complement strand
AGCGCACCGCGGCGCTCTTGCCGAGAAATCCGATGCCTACGGCGTATACGGGGAGGCCCTTGGGGGCTTCTGCGGCGTAGTTGCGCTCGTGTATCTGCTCGATGGCCTCAGCGGCGGCGGTGCTGAGAAGGGCCGGGCGTTTGTCTGCGGGAGTGTCTTAGCACGACAGGAACCAAAAGAACTGTCCCCCTTATGTCCCGGAGGGCGGCTCCGATAGGGGAGGCTCAAAAAGTTTACTCGGAGTCGCCCTCAACGTCGCCTGTAGAGCTGCCGTCCGCAGAGTCTCCACCCGCGAGCGAGACATCCTCGGTGAGCAGGTAGAGTTTTCCGGTTTCGGGGTCTTTGTACACCACGCCTACCTCGGAGTAGCCCGCGCTGTTGTTGGCGAGTAGATCCCGGGCGTCCTCGATGTCGCTGACCTCCGTCATGTCCTTATCCGACGAGATGTCGGTGATCTGCGGTCCCAGGTCGATGTTCCAATAAGCTACCAGTGCCAGCATCAGTCCACAGGCAAACACCAGCATCAGGTCGGCAAGATTGATCAGTCCGGTAGCGGGGTCAACGTCTTCGCCCATCTCCTGTGGCTCTGTGCCCACACCGCCAATACCCGCGCCCATCAACGTCCTGCGCATCCGGCCTGCCTGCGCGCGTTTGCGCTGGCGATAACGGCGCCGTTGCTCTGGCGTCAGCGCTGGGGCTGACGCTGCGGCTTGGGGCTCGGCGGACGATAAGCCGGCTCTGGAGTCGCTGGACAGTGCGGAATCAGACATGGTCGTCGCCGTCCTCATCAACATCTGCAACTATCAGCCCTTCTTCTTTCTCAAAAAGAATTTCATCAATACGATAAAGCAGGGAGTTTATAGAGTTTTTCAGGGCGTTCATGTAGTTGCCGTACCAGCGTTTGCGCAGTTTGGAGACGGCCAACGCAATTACGGATACCAGCAGGCCGGTAACCGTGGCATCAAAGGCCACCATCAGCGAGCTGGAGAGTTCTACGGTGTTGCCCTGGCCCAGTGCCACGATGCCCGGCCCCAGAGGAATCAGGGTGGCCATCAGTCCGAGCATGGGAGCAATGCGTGACATCAGGTCGGTGCGGCCAACGCGCCGCTGGTAGACGTCCTCTTGCTCTTTAAGCAGCCTGTCGGCCACCGAGACCAGCATATCCTCAGGTAGACTGCGGTTGTCGTAGAGCTCGAGCAGCGCCTCCCTGTGTCGCTTGAGCAATCCGCATTCGCGGATAATCCCGGGCAGCTCCTGCTCGCGGGCGTCGCGAAAGGCATTTATCAGCTTGGGCAGCTGCGGCTTAAAGTGCAGCCGCTCGATGAATATCTCGATAACAAAGCCCCCGACGATGAACAGCGTTACCAATACCAGGGCGATCAGCGCCACGGCGACCGGTGTGAGCAAAGCCTGCGCGAGAAAATGTAGAATTTCTGAGATGTAACCAAAATCCAAGCCCACAGTGTCTCCAAATCTGGTATCATGATGTTTAAAGCCGACAAAGATTAATGATAACATATTTCCGAGCGGCTGAGTAGGGAGTTGTGGTGCAGGAATACGGTGCCAGGCAGGTGTCGCGACGCTCGTTCATCCGGTTTGGTGCGGCGGCTGTTGCAGCCTTTGCCGCCGGAACAACGCTTGCCGCGTTGGGCGGCTGCAAATCCGACGTAGGGGATGCCCTTTTTTTGGGTGAGCAGCATGTTGTTGACGATGCCGGGCGCGCGCTGACGATCCCTACACCAGATAAATTAGAGCGCGTTTACTTTACCAGCCAGTTGGCTCAGGTTTATGTCTATACCCTCAATCCCGCCCTGCTTGGCGGCTTGGCCGCGCAGTTTACCGACGAGAAGCTGCAATACCTCCAGGAGGGCATCAGCGATCTGCCCTATATGGGTTCGCTTTCCGGCGGTGGGGAGATCGACCGCGAGGCCTTGCTGGCCGAGGATATCCAGCTGATCTTCTCGATATCAGGAATCGAGCTGACTGCGGCCAATATCGACGAAGCCGAGCAGCTGCAGGCCCAGACCGACATCCCGGTTGTGCTGATAGACGGTTCATTTGACAAGATCGCCAACGCCTACCGTCTGCTTGGCACCTGCATGGGCAGCGCCGAGCGCGCCGAGGAGATCGCCTCTTACCTTGAAGGGATATATGCGGAGGTGACCACGGCGATGGCCGACCTGACGGAGGACGAGAAGATACGCTATTACTATGCCGAGGGGCCGTTAGGGCTGCAATCGGAGTCCGATACCTCCCAGCACAGCCTGGTGTTTCTGGTGGCTGGCGGTAAGGATGTTTTTGAAGACGACAGGGGCCTGGGGATGAGCGATGTCTCGATGGAATCGGTGCTGCTGTGGGATCCCGAGGTCATCGTGGCCTGGAACGACAAAAATATGGGCGGTGCCGACTCCCTGATCAGGACTTCTTCCACGTGGGCGCTTACCAAGGCGGCGCGTGCCGGTCGCGTTTACACCATGCCCTATGCGCCTTTTGCCTGGGTTGACCGGCCTCCGGGGGTCAATCGTTTCCTTGGCCTGCAGTGGTTGGCCAATATGTTTCATCCCCAGCGTTACGATGTGGATATGGTGCAGGTGGCCAGGGACTTCTATTCTCGCCTGTATTGGGTGGAGATAAGCGACGAGCAGGCACTGGGGATGCTGGGTAACAGTTATCCGCCGTATCAGGGGGTACGACTATGACGCGAAAGGATCGCGCTGTTCTTTGTTGCGCCGTGCTGCGGGCCTGCCTGAGCATCGTTTTGTCCCTTGCCGTTGCGACGGCCTGTCTTATTGAGCCGGTTTTGGCCTATGCCCTGGAAGCTGGGGACGTCGCCACGCCTGAGGGGCCGGAGGAGGTCGCGGGTGACACGGATGCTGCGGCCGGCGAAGACATCGTGACCGACGCAGGTGCTGCGACCGGCGCGGATGCGGACGCGAGCGGTGGTGAGGCCGCCACTGCGGGTGAAGATATTGCCGCAGACGCGAGCGGCACGGGGGATGCCGCGGGTGCGGGCGAGGCTGTGGCCGGCGCAGGCGCTGCGGCCGACACGGATGCTGTCGACACTGCGGCCGGCGCGAGTG
>JAISMZ010000255.1 GCA_031276475.1 Coriobacteriales bacterium | reverse complement strand
TCCGGCACAGGATTAAAACTTACGCCACCCGGCGCGTAGTCTATCGTCAGCACCCAAGCACCGGCGGCCAGGCCTTCTAACCAGCTGGCCATAAAGCTCAGAGCCCCACTGCCATTATCAACCGTATAATCCCTGCCTACCACCAGCTTGACCAGCGTATCCGGCTGACCCTGCTCTGTTGCGGCCAGCCGTGCCGTTATGGCAGCCACGCTGTTGCCGTTCAGGATAACGCTGGCGTTCACATCAACGGTGGAAGTCTTGGTAAAGTTTGCAATGGTCGTAACCGCCGCAGCATCGGTGTAGCGCACGATACCGTCACTGCGCACCACCGTGACGTTGCCGGCTTTATCGGTAACGCGGGCGTAGATGTAGCCTTTCCAGTTCTCGTTGAGAGTAAAGTCCTCGTCCTCTATCCAGCCGTCCTCCAGAGGCAGTGCCGCAACATCTGCATAGGCGGTGGTGCTGAGCAGGTATTCCACCTTGGCCACGCCGGAGGAGCGCAGGTCTGACTGCGGCCCAGGGCCACCACTGCTGCCAGGGTTGTCGCTTTTGGTTATCTGCACCGGCAGTTCGCCACGATAAAAACGAGTGAATCCCTCGCTGGCATTAAAGGCCGTGTAGGCAACGCCGCGCAGGTGCAAAGTAGCCGTTGGCGCCGTCTTGTCAAAGCCAAAGGTCGCCGTCTTGGGGCTTTCCTGGTTGCCCTTTGAGTCCACCGACCAGTAGCGGATGATGTGCAGGCCCTCGGCCAGATCAGCACCGAGACTGAAGGGCACCGTATAGTTCTGCTCCTGTCCGCTGTCGATGCTGTAGTGGATGGTGGCAACGGTGCCGGCCGCGCCCGTCTCCACATCCCAGTCGGTGGCCGTAAGCGTCAGCTCAGAGTCGGCGTTGAGCCAGGTATAGCTGCCGGGCTCAGTGGCAGGTGCAGGTGCGATGGTTGTTACTGGCGGTGTACCGTCGGTGTAGATGGCCTCTACAGAAAGCTCATTCGCCAGCATGGTGATGCTGCCCGTAGCCTCGGTGGGCAGCACAGGAGTCACTCCGCCGGTGTGGAGCCAGCTCGCAAAACGCCAGCCATCCTCCGGTGTCCCGGCACTGAGCGTGACCGTGGCGCCTTCGGCAAAATAGCCCTCGCTGGTTGGTGTATTGGTCGGCCAGCCGCGCTCGGATCTGGCCGTAGCACCTGCGCCGCCGGGCGCGTCGCTGACCGTCAGCTTATAGGTGGGCGTGATGTCGCCGATGGTAAAAATCGCCTGAGCCGCCGCTCCGCCCGCGCCGCCCTCGTCTGCGCCAAAGACGCAGGCGAGGCGATAGCTGCCGTTTGCGCGGGTGTTCAGTGCAGGATCGCCGCCTGTCATCGGCAGATGCGTCCAGTCCTCTTTCAACGTAAGCACAAGCTGGTTGGCGAGCGACTGATACGCGCCGGGCGTCTCGGTAAACCTAAAAGTAGCAGGCCCACCGCCAGAAAGCGTGTAGTGAATACCCGCCTCAAGCTCTACCGGATCGCCACCATCCGGGCCCCAGGCATAGACCTCTGCGTTCATGCCCGCGGTATATTCCAGGCTGGTGGGCAGCTCAATGGCCGGCACCACATAGCCGCGCTCGGCATCAACAGGATTCAGCACCTGAAAAGCGTCCAGGTTGCTGTAGAAGTTATAACCCTCGTGGTTTAAGAAATACGCCGCACCGCCCAGCACGGAGCCTGTCGCAAGGTCGCCCTCTACCTCTATGGGCCCTATGTCAAAGCTGGGGATGGCAAGCGTGATTGGCCCAGCCTCTGTGGTGGTGATAAAAGCGCGGAAGATCCAGTAGTTGCCCTGGCCGTCCCTGCCGGCTTCTATGCGATAGACGGAGGCTATGGTTGCCGCGCCGCCAGCGTCTCCAGCAGACGCAAGCTCTATCGGGCCCGTGTAGGGCGAACCAGAACTCCAGAGCAGGGCGTCAGCGGGATTCAGGGGAGTATAGTCGTCGTCCAACTCAAACTGGATGATGCCGGTCGCCTGTCCGGGTACGGCGGCCATCGCCTGGGCGCTTTTAAGGGCGCGCGGGATTTTGACGCCGTCTGTCTGCGTATGGATCTCATTACCAAATGCCTTGACCTGCTCGGCATAGTAGTGGTTGTTGCGGTCTAAGGGGATGGTCACGCTGGCCGGATCGCCGGTCTTAGAGGCGGTGTTCACGGTTACGTCCAGCACGTAGGTTGTCTGGTCCACGCTTACTGAGCGAAAACCTGTAGCACTTGAAGTCTTGGTCACCGCACCGCCCACGACGACATTGGCGTATTCCAGGTAGGTGGGATAGGCAAAGGTCAGAGTCAGGGTGTTGGTCAGGCCGCCCGGGATCTCCTCGTCGTCTTCAACCTCAGGCGTGTCATTGGTGTCCACACTGGACAGCACCGCACCATCATCAGCAGCAAAAGCGGCGTGGGGGTGTACCGTAAAGGTGATGTCGCGATAGAACGTGGCGGTGGTGTCATCTCCCGTATCATCTATTACCGTAATTGCGTAGTCCACCTTGAGACGAGCCGTGTAGGTCTTGGGGCTGAAGTCATCATCAGGACGAAGGTTAGGTACCGGGGCTATCGCAAAGTTAGTTCCGGCATTGCCGGAAATGATAAAGTAGCCGTTCACATCAAGGTTGGTGTTTTGAGGATCGGAGGCAGGGTTACCATCCGCATCAACCCAGGAAACCCCCGTGATGGCGTGTGTTGTGTGACCCTCCTCAGCTTCAGGTGCTGTTATCGCAATCGAATGGGCGTTAGTAACACTCTCTGCTTCGCCGTCATCAACGCTGTAGCCCTCAAGCACACTGCCCAGCCCGGTCTCATCCGGGTTATAGACCAGGAAAAACGTTGCCGGTGAGGGAAAGAGGCCACCCACGCCGGTGCCGGTGTAGGTACCAGCAGGTTGCTTTGCCTTGGCGCGCACATAGTAGGCACCGGGTGCAAGGTCGCTGAACGTTACCTTACCGTCTGAGCCGGCTGGGGTAGAGTGCGTCCACATAGTATCATCGTAGCCATCCTCCTGCGGGTTATGCGCCAGGAATTCTGCCATAGTGGTAAGGTCAGCAGAGGTGCCCGCTGCAAGACCCGAGACCTCAACGCTGCCCTTGCCACCTGGGGTCGTAGGCGAGGCAACGTTTACGCTGGGCGCGACGGGACGCGCGGGTACGGCAAAGGTCTGCACCTCGGAGTCAAGATAGCCCTCATCGTCATCGTCAAGCCCCGGCAGTTCGCCTGCTGGCACACCGATGCGCTTGATAGAAAGCTGGGTGTCAAAGCGACCAAAGGGAATGGGATAGGCTCCCATCAAATCGCCGCTTAAGTCTATCGTGCGCTCGCCGCCAAAGGGAGTATCCGTAGTGGCAAAGGCATAGGTGCCGCCGGGCACAAGGCCCCTTATCCACATATTCTCGTAATCGATGTAAGCGGTTGGCGTGGGCTGTTGCACCGGCTTGTAGGCCGTCACTTCAAACGACGTTGCTGAGTTCGTGACGTTATAGCCATGCCCGTCTCCCTGAGCACCGGAGTTCGTCCAGCTTGCAACCGAAATTTGGGCCTTATCGCCGTTCACAGCACCTGAAACCAGCGCCACCGGCACCAGCCAGCTGGCCGTGGGACTGAGCGCACCGGCGTCCTGATTGTCTTCAACGGAATAGACCGGCGTAACCGCGCCGGCCTTTACCAGCGCGCCGCTGACCGTGACCGAATCGGAGGTCAGGCCGGTAACCGCCTGGTCAAAGGTAATGAGGATGCCGCTGGTGGCATTGCGACCGTTCTTGCCGCCCTGCTGCGCCGCAGTGCTCAGGTTCACATCCAGGCGCGTCACAGCGCGCACGGCCTTGTAGGCTGCCCTGTTCTCGGCTTCATCCTCCACCACCACGTTAAACCAGTAGGCGGTGTTGGGCTCAAGCTCTGTTACCGCAAAGCTGCCCAGGTTGTAGTGGCCGCCCGCATCGCCATTAAGCAGTGTGCCATTTGCGACGCAGTCCTCGGGTGTGGAGATGTCGTTGGTGGCGTCTGTGGAGTAGTAGACGTAGTAGACCAGATCGTCGTCTGCGGTAAAGGTGTTTTTATCGGTGGCCTCGTCCCATTTGAGCGTTACGGCGTTTGTAGTTGGTTGCCCATAAACGCTCACGGCTGCATCAGGCTTTCCTTCTCCGATAACCGCCCCGCCCGGAATGGGCCGTGTGCTCTCCTCAGCCACGGTAAGCGTGATTGTGTAGGCGGCGGAGTCGTTGTGGTTGGTATCGCCTTCACGGTAGACCGTGAGAGTGGCACTACCCGCCGCCTTGATGGTAATCGTCGCCTCAACGCCTGCGGGGGTGGCGGGCTCGGCTACGGCGGCACTGGAGGCAATTTCAGCCACACCCGCATTGTTGCTGGCCCAAATATAATTGCCCACCGCGCCGCCGGAGACGTAGAGCTTAAAGCTCCTGTCCTCGCGGCGTTTGTCCAGGGTGTTGGTTACCAGGTTGCCATCTGCGGCTCCCTCGCGCACCATAAGCGTACCCTGCTCGGCCGGCTCTACCTCATAGTTCTCAATGATGGCGGGACTCCCAGTGCTGTTGCCCGCATAGTTCTCATCGCCGGTGTAGACCGCGTAGAGCTGATGCGTACCTGTCTCCAGCGTAATGTCAAGGCGTGCGCGGCGTTGCCCGGGATTGGTGGTGCCGCCCTCGCCTATCGACAGCGGCTCGCTGTTCAGCCGGTTTGTGGGCTCCAGGCCATCCTTGTAAAACGTTACCGTGCCCGAGGGCAGAGCCCGACCATCGCCGCCGGCATTGGGCCCGGGGTCGGCAACAAAGGCGCGCAGGGTGACGTTGTTGGTGGCATAGGCCGTGCCATCGGCAGGCTCGGCTGCCAAGGTGATCTCCGGGGTGACTTTGTGCACCTCAAGCGCAATCATGCTGGTCTCCGGGGCGTCGTTTTCGGGCGTTGCGGCAGCCGCTTCGTCGTAGTCCTCCCCCAGCGGCTTATAGGAGACCTCAAGCTGGTAGTTGCCAGCGGCGCGGTCTTCCAACCAGGCAGCCTTAAGCGTCAGCGTCGCGTCGGCGGCCGGCGGCTCGTCGCCGCCTGCCTCAAGGGCAGAAACCGTGTAGTCCGTGCCCTCCTCAAGCGCCAGGTCGCTGCCCTCTGCGCCCTCGCCAACCAGCGCCACGCCGGCAACCGTATTGCCCTTAAGCCGCAACTGGGCCAAAGCGTCCTCGCCCGAAAGCCTGGTGTAGTGCAGCGTGCCGGTAACGGCGGCGCTCTGGGTGTAGACCACCACGCCGTCGGAGCCAACAACACTGATGTTGCCAGCATTATCGGTGACGCGCGCATAAACGATGAACTTCTCGTTGGGCTCTACGGAGAAAGGCGTGTAGGCAGCCCAGTCCGTGGCCGCCTTGGCCGCATCGGCATCTGCAAAGCCCACAACTTCACCCTCCGCCGTATCGGCGGAGAGCTTCAGGTACTCCACGCTGGCCACGCCGTCGCCGCCTGTATCTGCGGCAGCGATACTCACGTCCACCGTCTCGTTAAAGAACAGCCCAAAGGTGATGGCGTTCAAAAACTCCGTAAAGGGGTTGCCTGCCACCGTCACCGTGGCCGTCGGCGGCGTGGCATCGCGATAAAGCGCAACCCGGGCGCTTTGTGGCTGGGGCTCCTCTGTGCTGCCCGCACCAATGCCGTTGTCCACATCGTAGCCCGCCCAGTCGGCGATGCTTAAGATAACGTCGCCGGCGGCCACGTCTGAGAGCGCCAGCCGGTAGGTCGCCTTGTCCTCGTCACCCGCGTCAGACAGCTTGCCGGCCAGCGCATGGCCGCTGCCATCCGCCAGGACAACGCCGGCATCTGCCGCCGGCACGCCTTCGCCACTGAGGCTAAGGCCATCGGCAAACTCCACATTGTCATCAAAGGTAATCAGAATGCTGCTGCTGGTCTTGACGCCTTTGCCTGGCTCGCTGCCCGCCGTGCCGCCCTCCTGTACAGCCGTAAAGGAGACCTTACGCGTGGTCTTAAGGGTCAGCTCGTAGTAGATCTGCACACTGGTGTCGTCCGCCGAGACGGTCTTCAGCCAGGCCCGTGTGGGATGGCCCGCCTCGCCGGCCCAGGTAAGCGGCAGCTCGTCGCTCACCAACTGGCTGAAGCCCGCGTCTGAGTAGAGGGTCGCCGCGGTCCCCGTAGACTGCCCGGCAAGCACAATGTCAGCAAGCGCCAGCGTGTTTTTATCCGCCGGCAGTTCTACGGTCAGCTTTACGGGGTCGCCTTGCGCAAGCCCCGCCAAAACGCTTTGCGGGTCGCGCTCGGGCTCCGCGCCGGCCACCGTGCTGACGGACGGGCGAATCGCCCATTTGGCCCGATACTCATAGCCGCTCACTATCGGATTGTCGGTGGGCGTTTGTGTCTGGACCTCCGTCGGTGCACCTTCGTAGCTGCCATACCAACCCAAAAACACATGGCTGGCGCTTTTTATCTCGCTGGCAGGGGGCAGGTCAAGCGGGCTGGTTAAATAGGCGCGGTCATACCTGCCGGCCTGGGCGGGGTCGGTGGAGGGCGTCCAGCCGGCGGGCATCATCAGATAGCTGGGCACGACCTCGTTGCCCGCCCCAGCACCTGCGGGCAGATAGGTGCGCGTGCGCAGGATTACCACCGGCTTGGCCGACTCTATCGTTACCGTCTCTATCCGCGAGGCAAAGGCGGTGTCGGTGGGTGGGCGGCGGACCTCATAGCGACCGGCGCTCAGACGCACCAGGTCGTAGCCACTCGTCCAGCCATTGGTCAGATCAGCGCCGTTTCTGCTGGCGCGGTACTGAAACAGCCCGCCTAAGGCTATCGTGCCATCAGCGCTGCGGTCATCCGAGGCTCTGGTCGTGGTAATGTCCGTTGGAGCCGCGGCCCGGGCTGCCACCACCAAAAAGTCAGGCACCGAGACGCGATAGGGCTCCTGTGCGCGCCGCTCTACATAAAGAGTAAATCCAGCGTCGGCCCGCTCGGTTAACGAGTCCAGGTTAAAAAGCTCCACGTCCGGATCGCCGCCCAGGCCCTGCAGATAGACTCGATAGTCCGCCGTGCTGTAACCGGAGGCAAATCTCAGGGTCTCCGCGCCGTAGTCGATGTGCAGAACCTCTGCGGCCACAGGCTTGGCCTGGGCCGTGTGGCCAGTGTCGGCGTTGCGCAGAGTGGTCGCGTTATGGTTGGCGTCCGCCTCTACGTGCACGTGCACCGGATACGAGGTCGCAGGCTTAAGCTCGGTAAATGAGTGGGTGTAGATGCCACCTATACCGTGCTCCTCAGGAGCAGACCATTCGCCGGAACCGGCCTGAAAACTCAGGCGGGCGCCCGTGGGCACACCCGAGACGGTTACCGTAAAGCTATTCTCCAGGACAGTCTGCGCCATCACGCCAACCTCAATATTGCTGACGTCCCAATCCGCCTTGGTCACCGTGAGGTAGACATTGGCCGACGTTGTGTAGTCCTCGCTCTTATGGCTGTAGTTGACCGTTACCGTAATGATGTAGCTGCCAGCGGGGATATCGGCCTTTGGAGCGAGTGTCCAGGCCTGGTTCACGCCCGGGGTATCGTTAGAAACGGCAGGCACGGAAGAGCCGCCCGCAGGCGCAGTGAGCGTAAAGTGCTCAGTGTCAGAGATCTGCACCGCATTCTCAGGCAGCGTCACCACATTAGAGTCGATATTGCGGATAATGATATTCCTGGCGCTGCTGGCCGAGCCATAGGCCATGGTACCAAGGTTGAGTGGTGCGACGGTCAGGGGGTCCAGGGAAACCGTCGCGTAAAACGAGGCCGGCTCGCCCGCATCCGGCAGGGCCGCGTAGCGTATCTGGCAGTCGCCATAGCCAAGCGCAAAGGGCAGCGTGGCCACCGTCCCCGTGGCCGTAAGCTCCTGCCACTGCCTGAGAGAACCAGCAGATTCAGAAGTGTAGCGGTACTGATAGGCCCTGCCCGCAATAAGATTGCGCATCTCAATACCCTGCTCAGGAGCCTCGGAATTCTTAAGCAGGGCATAGAGGTTCTCGGGGACATCCGGGCGCGCCTCAAGCACCGTGGGCGCACTGTCATGAGAGGCAAAGGCTCCCGGCGTCTGGTCGGTGGCGGCAAATGCCTCAAAGCGCATCACAACCGTGCGATCCGCCGCGCCCGTCCAGCCCAGCTCGGCAAAGCCCACCTCGGCACCCGCCGCCAGAGGCGTGTAGGCCGCATCCGTGCCCGCGCCAAGGCCGTCCGCGCGCCACTCCAACGCCTTAGGCCCGACCTTTATCTTCTCGCCCGCCCAGTCCAGCGCAAAGTCCGCAGAGCCAGCCAAAGCACCCACCACAGGCGCGGCAGGGCGCAACGGAACCGCCAGCTCCAGCTCCGGCAGCACCGCCGGGCCCACGTAGTCGCCCACCGACGCCAGCCGGTAGCGCACGGTTGCGTCGGTGGCATTGCCCAGAGCGTCCAGCGCACCCAGGATGCTGGTGTCAGAAAAGCCCTCAGCTGTAACCACGCCGCTTTCGGCCAGCTCCAGGCGCTCGGAGCCCGTGGCCTTAACCCAGGTATCGGCGCCTCCCACCAGCCAAGTGGGGGTCTGGCCGGTATTGGCACGCACACTGTACTCCACATCTGCGGGGATAAAACCACCCGTCGCCTCCGGAGCCGTGCTTATCACGCTGGCGTTAACATAATCCACCATCAGGTTCTGCGGCGCACGAAAGACGCGCACGCCCCTCAGCCAACCTGCGTTGCTCGCCCGGCGAACCACCTGATAATCTAAAAGTGGCTGCAAATTGTTAAAGGTGATGGCGCTGTCTATATAAGGAATCGGGTTGCCAATCAGACGACCGCTCTGAACATCGGCCAGCGCATACTCATAGCCGTTTTGCGCTCCCCCGAGGCCGGCCGCTATGGTAATACTGGTGCCATGGGGCGAGCGCGAGACAAACGCGGCGTCAAGGTCGTCGGCAAAATTGGGCGGCACACTGATAGGCAGCGCCCCCAGCGGCCCCGTCTGGCCCTGCGGCCAGGCGGCATCGCTATAACCGACCTCGGTGTAACCGGCAGGCCGCGAGACCAGCCAGTAATAGACGGTCTCGCTGTTGTTAACCGGCAGCCCCTCAAAAGCAAGGTTGGAGCCCGTGCCCACGCTCCAGCCGCTGCCCTCCGGCGCCGTGCCCGCAAGCGCCGGAGTGGCCGGCGTGTAAGGCGCGTCTTGGTTGCCGGCAAGCAGCGCATACTCCGAGCCGGCATTGCTATGAAGCAGCGTCACGCGCGTGCGAGCGCCCACCCCGGCCTGCGTATAGAGCTCCACCTGCCAGGCCGGCAGCGCCTGGGCGCCATCCTCGTCGCTGCCCCCAAAGGTCGGCTGGATGCGCACGTCTTTGTAGTAGCCCTCGTCCAACACGTTGCCGGGGCTCTCATTGGTGTGCAGGCCCGTGTTTATCGCCAACTTGGGAATGCCGATGATCCGATAGGTCTTGCCAGGCACCAGGTCCTTAAAAGTTATAGTTCCTGTTGAGAAGGACGAGCCCTCACCATGAGTAGCGTACCAGCCCGCACCTAGCCCCGGCGTGGGCGCGACCGCCACCTCGCTGCCGCCCTCTGGCTTGTAGGTGGCGTTAAGGCCAACCAGCTCGTTGACCGACGAGCCGCGGATCTCCGCCAGCGCATAGGCAAAGCCGTCTTGTGTGGGAGCAGAAAGCGAGGTCTCGCCGGCGTAGGTCAGGTTCTGCTTGGCGTCGAGGTCGGTGCCGGAGGAGAAGACGATGTTGTCCAGGAGGTTTCCGCCGTTAGCGTTCTTCGCGAAAACGCTCGCGAAGCCAAAGACCGTCGTGCCCTGGCCGCTCGGCACGGTATAGCTCCCCGCACCCTGTGTCCAAACGCCGTTGCCCCCAACATCCGACACGAGCTTCACGTAATAGGTGGAGCCGTTGTAGGGCACCGCGTAGGTCGTTCCGTTCAGGCTCTGCCTGAGGGTGTCATTAGCTGCGCCGGCCTCTGTCGCTGCCACGGGGACGCCGGCCGCCAGGACGATGTCTTGAAAGAAGGTGTCGGTGTTGACCCCGTAGGGGTAGGTCCAGGTGTAGGTGCCCGGCTGGATACATTTGAAATTGTTTCCGCTACCATTTGACAGAGTGTAGGTGACCGGCCCCGTCCAATGGTCCGTCACGTCACTCTGGTAGTCGCTCTCCTCGTTCAGCGCTGGCCCGATGACCACGGCCACCATCTCGGTGAGATTGTCACTTGACGGAGCGGCAAAGTCGATTGACCACTCGTATATCTTACCAGGCACGGTCGCGATGTCCTGGTAGATGCTCGATTTCATCGCCGCGGACAGCTCGACAATCAGAGGATAGGAGCCCGCAGTCTGGTCGTATATCACGCTGTTGGGCGTCGGCCCGTGGCCTTCGGTTGAAAGCCCTTGTGAAACGCCGCCCACCCCCGCCCGCTGTATCTCCATCACCTTGCCGTTATGCACCGGTTTTTGGGCGGCCTCGGTCGAGTACGAGCCATCGTGCGTGGTGTTCCAGTAGGGCACGATGGTCTTATCCGCCGGTATGTCCACGGCAGGAGAGCTCCAATGACCGCTACTATTGCCAGTATCCGTGCCCATCCACGCGTGGTTAAAGGACTGGAAGTCGCCGTTCATCAGCTTGGGCTCCAGCGTCCTGTTCACCACCTTCACGCAGGCTAGAGCGCTGTCTTTGGCGGTGCTTTCGCCCAGCTCGTCGGTAGTGCCGTTGCCGTTGGCGTCGCGGTGGTTGGTCACGGTAACCCAGTAGTAGAAGTATGTGGTCTGCTCCACCGCAGGCGCTGCGGCGCTGAGCACCGAGGAGGTGCCGCCCTCGCCCTGGGCAAAGTTAATGGGGTTGGTCTTGATGGCAGCGTCCGCAGCGCCGCCGTCGCCCGCGCCAGCCTGGGGCGCGTCGTAGCCGCCGGAGCGGTGCCACTGGTAGGTCAGGTAGCCGCCGTCGGTAGACTCCGCGCGCACATAAAAGCGGGTGGCGGCCTCGCTGGAGTAGGTCGCGTCAGAGAGATCGAGGGTAAACTGCGGCGGCAGGGCCACCGCGTCGCCCACGGCCAGGGTGCCCATCTCGCCCGCTATAGCCGTTAGGGACGCGGTGGGCAGCAGCGTAAAGGCCAGCAGCGCCGCCAGGGCGGCACGCAGGGTTTTTCTCATAATGCCCCCACCCCCAAGGTTTTTCGTGGTTGCAGCAGTGCGCGGCGCGGTGCCGGCTTGGCCGCGGACGGGCTGCACGTCGCTGGAGTCGCGGGAGAGCCTCGCGTTGCTGGAGCCGCGTCCTCCTCCACAAGCGATCTTTTGTTGTGAATCACGTAGCGCTCTCATGCTGGACCTCCTGCCACCTGAGTGGGCTTTTTGGTAACTCGCGTCATAGCTGCTTTTGCCAAGGGTCACCGTTTTACTGAAGGTCCCCGCCGTGCCCATGGGCCTTCCCCTTGCCAGGCGCTTGCTCACCGGCCCTGTGCCTGTCGTGCCGTGACAAAACCCCGTCTGCGCCGATGAGACGTTTCTTTGCCCATGTTACCACGAAAAGGCGATAAATGGCGGCTGTATTCGCAGATTTTTGCTGCCGGGTTGATTGCCAGCCGAACCGCAACGCCATTGCACTGAGTCTGGCAAGGCCGTGCGCAAGCCCCCTTCGTCTTTCTCCTTAATGCCCTTCTCCTTGAATTAAAAAAAAGAAAAGACGTC